>JAJPYU010000278.1 GCA_021204765.1 Clostridiales bacterium | reverse complement strand
ATACAATTGGATGCAAGCATCCATTGTATGACCTTTTGACCCTGGTATCATCATAATATAGAAAAGAGGCAGGTCTTATGGATATAGTGGTTTTGGCCGGGGGATTGAGTACAGAGAGGGATGTTTCCCTGATTACGGGGAAGACGGTGACGAAAGCTCTGAGAGAAATGGGTCATCGCGTTATCATGCTGGATGTGTTCCTGGGATATGAAAATGATGATGCGGACATAAGCGATATTTTTGCAGCCGGTATACCGGATCCGGAAAATACCGGTATACCTGGACAGGCTCCGGATATAGACGCAGTAAAGGCCCTGCGCAGCGATAAGTCGGTGGGTTTTTTCGGACCCAATGTTATCCGCATCTGTCAGGCGGCGGACATAGTCTTCATGGCTCTCCACGGTGAGAACGGTGAGAATGGGAAAGTCCAGGCTGCTCTTGACCTTTTCGGGATACGCTACACCGGTTCCGGATATCTGAGCAGCGCTATGGCCATGGATAAGGGGATCACGAAGACGCTTTTTGAGTCGGCGGATATTCCTACGCCTAACGGTATTGTCCTGAGAAAGGAAGAAGCTTGTTCTCTTGAGGATACCGGACTCACATTGCCGTTGGTGGTGAAGCCCTGCTGCGGCGGCTCCAGCATAGGGGTGTCCATAGTCCGCACCGGGGAGGAGTATGCAGCCGCCATGCGGGAGGCTTTCAAATACGAGGACGAGGTGATAATAGAGAAATATGTTAAGGGCCGGGAGTTCTCCGTGGGAGTCATTGATATGAAGGCCCTGCCGGTCATAGAGATAGCGCCGGTGGAGGGTTTCTACGACTATCAGAATAAGTATAAGGCCGGGAGCACGGTGGAGACCTGCCCGGCGGATCTCCCCGAAGATACGGCAAGGAGGATGCAGGAGATTGCGGTACGTGTCTGCGAGGTACTGTGCCTGGATACTTACTCCAGGATGGACTTTCTCATGGATACCGGGGGAGAGCTCTATTGCCTGGAGGCCAATACCCTGCCGGGGATGACGCCGACGAGCCTCCTGCCCCAGGAGGCCGCGGTCCTGGGCATGAACTTTAACGCCCTCTGCGAGGAGCTCATACGCGTCTCCCTGAAGAAGTACGGGAGGTACGCATGAAGCAAATGTCATTGAAAAATATAGCCGAGGCCTGCGGCGGCAGGTATTTCGGGGATGCGTATGAGCTCGCCCGCGAGGTCGCGGGTGTCGTGACCGACAGCAGGCAGGTGGAGGAAGGCTTTCTCTATATTCCCATGCGTGGGGAGAGGGTGGACGGCCACTCCTTTATCCCGGAGGTTTTCGGGAAGGGTGCCCTGGCGACGCTCTCCGAGGAGGAGCTTACTGATCCTGCCGGCCCATATATACTGGTGGAGTCCTGTCCACAGGCTTTAAAGGATATTGCCGAATTTTACAGGTCCACCCTGGAGATCAAGATCGTCGGCATCGCCGGCAGCGTGGGAAAGACTAGCACCAAGGAGATGATAGCGGCTGTCCTGGGGCAGCGGTACAATGTACTTAAGACTGAGGGGAATTTCAATAACGAGATCGGCCTTCCCCTGACTCTCCTGCGCATCCGTCCCGAGCATGAGGTGGCAGTGGTGGAGATGGGCATCTCAGATTTCGGTGAGATGCACCGCTTAGCGAAGATGGCCAGGCCCGATATCTGTGTCATGACCAATATCGGCGAGTGCCATCTGGAGAATCTGATTGACAGGGACGGCGTGCTTGCCGCCAAGTCGGAGATATTCGATTATCTGGATAAGGACGGCGTCATAATATTAAACGGAAATGATGATAAGCTCTCCTCTATCGAGGAAGAAAACGGTATAATCCCCATCAGGTATTTCGTGGAGGATGGTACCGCCAATCATATGAATGAGGAATATTTTGTCAAAGCCGACTCTATAGTAAATCATGGACTCCTGGGCATGGAGGCGACATTGCATTTCCCCGATGAGGATTGCACTGTCACGGAACCCATTCCCGGAGCCCATAATATCTATAATGCCTGCGCCGCAGCCTGTGTGGGAGATGTACTGGGCCTGACACATAGGGAGATCTGTGCCGGCATCGCTTCCGCGAAGACTCTTGCCGGGAGGGCTAATCTCATAGTGTCCGACGGAATGATCGTAATAGATGACTGTTATAATGCAAATCCCGTTTCCATGCGGGCGTCACTGGATGTGCTGGCTCTGGCCGGGGGCAGGAAGATAGCTGTCCTCGGCGATATGGGAGAGCTTGGAGAAAATGAGCGGGAGCTCCACCGTCAGGTGGGAGAGTACGCAGCCGCAAAGGGCATAGATCTGATACTCTGTGCCGGTGAACTTTCTGAGGAACTGGCGAAAGGAGCCGGAGAGTTTTGTGAGTCAGGCAAAGAAGCAGCGGATGACCAGTCACACAGCGGGATAAAACCCTGCGAAATCAGGCATTTCGCCGACCGGGACGAGCTTTTAGCCGACCTTTTAAAAACAACAAAAAAAGGGGATACCGTTCTGGTGAAGGCATCCCACTTTATGGATTTCCCGAAAATTGTAGCGGCACTCAGGAATCGATGATACCGCAAATATTGCGCAGGAACCAATAATACTGCAAATGCTGTGGCCTGTGGTATTCAGGCACTGACATCATCTACACGAGACACTCCGCTTTTGCGCGGTCCAGCATGGCCTGTATCCTTTCCTGGGTGATGCGGCCCAGAGCTTTCTTATCTGCCCTGGAAAGCTGATCAGTGTAAATAGGGTCGCCGTACTCGACTACCACATGTGAGGGCACGGCCTTTGGCGCGTGATCGCCAATGATATTCCTGGTGCCGGAGATGGCGATGGGTATGACGGGACAGCCGGTGCGCTCAGCTATCTTCATGCTGCCGTTTTTAAAGGGCAGCATTTCCTCGGAGGTACCGCGGGTGCCCTCGGGGAAAATACAGACGGAGATGCCTTTTTGGATGAGCTCGATGCCGTCTAATATGACCTGGAGACTCTGTCTCATGTCGTCACGGTTCATGAAGAGGCAGTAGAGACGCTTCATCCAGCGGTTCAGCTGAGGGACTTTTTCCAGGGTGTCTTTTGCGATGTATCCGGTGCGGTTCTCACAGAAAGTATAGGTGATCATAATGTCAAAATAGCTGTTGTGATTCGCCACATAGAGGACGGGCCGGTCTGTGGGGACATTTTCGTGCCCTATGACTGTGGTAGTCACGCCGCAGATGTGATTTATAACAGAAAACCCCCATTGGACCATATGCAGGCACTGCATGTCGCTTTTCATGGGATCCTTTTTCATGATCAGATATTCGATGCCCAGCACCGGGATGCCCTGTATCTGAT
>JAJPYU010000154.1 GCA_021204765.1 Clostridiales bacterium | reverse complement strand
GGTGGTCTGCTGCCTTTCCTTTCCGGAGTATAAGAGGTTCAGATGGTACAGGCCGGATTCCCTCATTGTAATGGTGTATTTCATTTTGGCCAACAGCAGTGTCACCGCATTCCTGGTACATACTTTCGGCTTTGCGGCAGGCATCATTCTCGGGTTTATAATAATGCTGCCAGGAAAGCACTTCAAACGACAATGAAAAAGATGACATCACTGCTTATGCCAGGATCCCGCTTTTCAAAAAAGGAACCCCGAGTTAAATCGGGGTTCCTTTTACTGTCATTATACGATCCTTTTATCAGCAGACTTCATATCCCAGGATTTTCTCACATCCGCGCACAGTGGACACTATGATATCCTCAGCAGTACGGATCTCCTTGAGTACAGGAACGATCTGACCGATCATAATGGCACCGTAATCAATATTTCCCTCTGTCATGGCTTTCCTGAGAGAACCCTCACAGGGCTCACCGAATCTGGCGGCAGCCTCCGCCTTATTGTAATCAGCCTCCAGGGCAACCAGTCTGTCGGACAGCTTGTTTTTGATCTGGCGGCTTGGCTCACCGGTACAGTATCCGGTTATGACTGTCTCCATATCTCCGGTATGGATAATACGGTCCTTTACATTCTCAGCAATGTCGCATTCTTTCGCAAGCAGGAATGCGGAACCCATCTCTATACCGACAGCGCCCAGGCAGAAACCTGCTGCCATACCTCTTCCGTCAGCGATTCCTCCGCAGGCCACCACAGGGGCTGAGATCAGATCAGCTGCCTGAGGTACCAGGACCATGGTAGTCTCCTCACTGGTATGGCCGCCGCCTTCCCATCCTTTAACAATGATGACATCGGCTCCGGCCTTATCCGCAATAACAGCATCGGAGATGAAGCTTGCCTTGAACACGATCTTCATGCCGTTTTCATGCCAGAGGTCGAAATATTTCTTTGCCAGGTCATAGTCCAGTCCGGCCAGGATGTCGGCGTAAACCACCGGAGGCTTCTCCTCCAGAAGTGTCGGCCCATTCATCTCCAGTACCGGAGGTGCCATAAAAATATTTGCCCCAAAAGGCTTGTCTGTCAGTGTCTTTGTAGCGCGGATCTGATCCCTGATCACCTCAGCCGGAGCGAAACCGCAGCCCAGTGTCCCCATTCCTCCTGCATTGGAAACAGCAGCTACCAGAGACGGATTTGCTGTCCATGCCATAGGTCCCTGAATCACAGGATACTTAATATTTAAGATCTCACATACTTTGTTTGACATCGTTTTCTCCTTTCTGTCTCTTCCTTATTCAGGCTGATACGGATACTCTGCTATAGGAACATCCGTCATCCATGTCTTGATTCCGAGAGCCTCGTCTTTCTGGAAATTGATATACTTCAGGAAGTTTGCGTCGTCTCTCTCCGGATAGTCATCACGCATAAACCAGCCTCTGGACTCTTTGCGCAGCGGCGCGGTAGTGAAGTGGATCTCCGCACAGAGAACAAAGCTTCTCGCCTCGTTGGCTGCAGACAGGTAATGCCAGTCTTTTGCGTAGACATTCGCCAGTTTTTCCTTTTCTTTCTGTACCAGAGCCATACCTTCCTGCATCACTTCCTCTGTAGGGGAACCGGTATATTTCATGGAAGCCATGATAGCGCGGATATTGGACATGATCTCGTTGGGATTATATCCTGCGTAGCGCTCCGCCGGAGCCATGAAATCGTGAATGTACTGATCGACCTGAGCCTCATTGATGGTTCCCTCCTCTGCGGAAAATGCCGCGATTGAAGGAGCCGCATGGATCGCAGAGAATGTGGCAAATGCCAGACCTGATCCGCGAAGTCTGGCCGGCGGTGCAGGGACTGCTCCGGGTACTCCGGATCCGTTGTAGCAGGAATCACCGATGGCCCACAGTCCCTCGATGCTGGTGCGGAAGTTGTCGTCCACTTTAATCGGAGACTGCTCGCCGATAAGTCCGGCTGTGACGGGGATCATCGGTCCCTTGTTGTTAATAAGGCCCTGATGGACTTTCTCCTGGAACATATTTGTCCAACGGATCCATTTCGGACGCTCGGAATATTCCGGATTGCTGGCGTAAGCGAAGAGGCGCTCCGGAGCCTTGTACTCGGCGCCGTTGAAATAATGGGGTCCGTTCCCCGCCAGGGCGTCTTTGTACATGCCGACAAACATCTGGTTGTTGGAATCGTAAATCATGGTGCCCCAGTATTTTGACATATCAAAGTTCGGATCGTTGACCCAGGGACGGAATTTGGGGGTCAGCCACTCGCCTTTCTCATTGTAGATATGATCCTCGGCAGTCAGGGGCACATCCGGAAAATCGCAGTACATGGCCTGTTTAAATGTACCGAACTCACCGTTTCTCATCTCAGCACCGGCACGGAAAGCTGCAGCGATACCGTCGCCTCTGGCGCAGTCCCACATGTTGATTCCTCTGTAGTCCTGATTGCCGTTGGCGATGACGATGGATTTCGCCTTGAAGATATATTTCTCGCCGTCCAGCAGACTGAAGCCCACGGCTCCGACTACTTTGTTTCCGTCAGTCAGAATATCCGTCACAGTGGTCTTGTCCATAAATTTGCAGCCGAGCTTCTTGGCCCGTGCGGCGAATTTGATCAGGAAATCATACTCCATAAGTGCCAGATTCCAGGGGCACTCTTTCGGAAAACTGGGGAGCAGCTTCACATCGCCATTCTGCTCTCTGGCGACATGTGCTCCCCACTCTTCCATTTTATCAATTACCGATGGCATCGACTCTATAAACGTCTTATACAGATTCTGATTGTTCAGATATTCTCCGGATTTTCTGACATGCCACTCCACGATCTCGTCGGCAGTGTGTCCATCCGCGATGTCAATGATCACGCAGGCTCCTTTGTTGGCTTTTCCCGCATAACCGGTGGAAGCTTTATCCACAAGCAAAATATCCAAATCAGGGTTATTCTCCTTGATTGACAGTGCGTTGGCCAGCCCGGAGAGCCCATGTCCGATAATCAACACATCCGTTGATTTGATTGTTCCTTTATTCTCTAAACTCATAGATTTACATCCTTTCTGCTGATTTTACAGTCTTTACGCAAAGTTTCCTACATCTGAGGTGATTTCCTGCGGTCTCCGGGGATAGCCTCCCACTGGCGGATATAATCGTAATCCACATCAATACTCACAGCGCCTTTCGGGCACTCCGCAATACAATAACAGCAGTTTACACAATCCTCCGGATATGCGGCGAATGGGCTTTTGTTCTTTTCATCCCAGCGGATAACATCAATAAAACATGCCTTGTAGCAGATTTTGCACCCGATACATTTTTCAGAATCAAAAGTTATTTTGTTCATGTTTACCTCCATAAAGTAAAGATATCTCATCGTTGTTA
>JAJPYU010000265.1 GCA_021204765.1 Clostridiales bacterium | reverse complement strand
GAAGGTGACAGGCCTTACGTAGCTCTGGGAGCTGATCTCTCGGATGACCAGAGAGCTACCGTGCTCTCCCTTTTCGGCATTACCGAGGCGGATCTGGCGAACTATGATGTGGTCACCGTCACCAATACTCAGGAGCATGAGTATCTGGATGATTACATAGACTCGGCCACCATCGGTACTCACGCACTGTCATCAGTGCTGATAATGGAGGCGGACAAGGGCAGCGGAATCACCGTGACTACGAAAAATATTAATTACTGTACTGCGGGAATGTATGAGAATGCCCTGGCTACAGCCGGAGTGACGGATGTGGATGTCATTGTAGCCGGCCCTTTTTCCATTTCAGGTACGGCGGCATTGATCGGAGCCATCGAGGCCTATGGGGTGATGACGGATACCGCTGTGGATACAGATGTCATAGACGGCGCCATAAATGAGATAGTCACCACCGGAGAGATAGAGGAGTCCACCGGCAGCACTGACGAGGTGGAGGGCATGATAGCCTACTTAAAGGAGCAGCTGGCGGACAGCGAGGACATGACGGACGAGGAGCTGCAGGCCGAGATAGAGGATGCGGCGGAACAGTTCGACGTGGATCTCTCACAGGATGATATCGATGCATTGATCGAACTCCTGCACAAGCTCCAGGGCATGGATCTGGACTGGGATAATATTACAAAGCAGGCTGAGAAGGTCTACAGCAAGCTGAAAGACATGGGGCTTGATCTCAGCAATATCGATACCGATGAGCTGGTGGCCGAGGCCAGCGGATTTTTCGCAAAGGCAATGAATTTCTTAAAGAAATTATTCAACAGGTAAAGGAGAGCCGGGAAAGTGAAGGACGGATTCGTAAAGGCGGCGGCGCTGACGCCGAAAGTGAAGGTGGCGGATGTCACTTACAATAAGGAGACTATCTGTGAGATGATAGATATGGCTGCGGATAAGGGGGCGAAGATCATGGTGTTCCCGGAGCTGTCCATTACCGGCTACACCTGCGGGGATCTCTTCGCCCAGGAGCTGCTTTTGAATTCCGCAAAGGAGGCCCTCATAGAGATAGCGGCCCACACGGAGAAGGTGGACGGCATAGTCTTCGTGGGACTGCCTCTGGAATACGAGTCAAAGCTCTACAATGTGGCAGCGGCCGTAAGCGGCGGAGATATCCTGGGGCTGGTGCCCAAGACATACATACCGAATTACAATGAGTTCTATGAGAGACGGTATTTTATGCCCGGTTTCGATAAACCTGTGCCGGTAAGGCTGGACGACGATTTCGTGGTTCCTTTTGGTACCCGGCTTATATTTTCCTGCAGGCAGCTGCCGGGTCTTCGCATTTCCGCGGAGATATGTGAGGATCTCTGGGCTCCCATGCCGCCAAGCATTAAGGCAGCCATGGCGGGTGCCACGGTCATAGCGAATCTCTCTGCCAGTGATGAGACCACAGGGAAGGACATTTACAGGAAGGATCTGGTGGCGGGGCAGTCTGCCCGCCTTATCTGCGGATATATTTACGCCAGTGCCGGTGACGGGGAGTCCACCCAGGACGTGGTCTATTCGGGACACAACCTCATTGCGGAGAATGGCGCGGTCCTGGCAGAGTCCCGGCGTTTTGCAAATGAGAACATATATTCCGAGATAGATGTGCAGCGGCTCTCCGAGGAGAGGCGGCGGATGTCCACTTATTTAAGAACTGATGAATCCTACATGACAGTGGAGTTTAATTTAAGGGAGGAGAAGACTGCCCTCACCCGCTTTGTCGATCCGGCTCCTTTTGTACCCGGAAAAACGGAAGACAGAGCCAGGCGCTGCGAGGAAATCTTCATGATACAGGCCATGGGCCTTAAGAAGCGCCTTGAGCACACCTGCTCAAAACACGCGGTGGTGGGGATCTCCGGCGGCCTGGATTCCACCCTGGCTCTTTTGGTCACGGCAAAGGCCTTTGACCTGCTGGGCCTTGACAGGCAGGGAATTACGGCTATAACCATGCCCGGATTCGGCACCACAGACCGGACTTACGAGAATGCGGTTTCTCTTATAGAGTCCATAGGGGCTTCATTTATGGAAGTGCCCATATCGGAGGCTGTGCGGCTCCATTTCCGGGATGTGGGCCAGGATGAGAGCGTACACGACGTGACCTACGAGAACTGTCAGGCCCGGGAGCGGACGCAGATCCTTATGGATGTGGCCAACCGCCTGGGCGGCATGGTCATTGGCACCGGTGATATGTCGGAGCTGGCTCTGGGCTGGGCCACCTACAATGGGGATCACATGTCCATGTACGGCGTGAATGTCTCCGTGCCCAAGACCCTGGTACGGCATCTGGTGAGATATTACGCCGATACCTGCAAAGATGAGCGATTGAACAAAGTCCTGCTTGATGTGTTGGACACACCGGTAAGCCCCGAGCTCCTTCCGCCTGAGGACGGGCAGATCTCCCAGAAGACCGAGGATATAGTGGGACCCTATGAGCTTCACGATTTCTTCCTCTACTATGTATTAAGATTCGGATGCACGCCGGGGAAGATATACCGGTTGGCCTGTTATGCCTTTGAGGGCACTTATGACGGAGGGACCATAGAGAAGTGGCTTAAGACTTTTTATCGGAGATTTTTCTCCCAACAGTTCAAGCGCTCCTGTCTCCCGGACGGCCCCAAGGTGGGTACTGTGGCCATTTCTCCCAGAGGGGATCTGCGTATGCCCTCAGATGCCTGCGTGCGGATATGGCTGGACGAGCTGGAACACCTGCACGATGGGGAAATGCCCGGAGTGACCGGCACTGCGGCAGGAGAAAAGAATGGAACTGTGGAGGATGACAGTGCCGGAGCTGATGATTCAATGGCGGATTTTGATAAGGTTTTTGATGACTTTTTCAAAGAATTTATGATATAAGTGCCACAAGTCAGAATTCACATCATGCCTGCATGATAGTGAATGAATGACTTAGTGGTACGCCCGGATATCATATTTATAGTGAAAATTAGCGGGAGATTTATTTTGGCAGATTATGATACTTTAAATGAACAACAGAAAGAGGCCGTCTTTTACACAGAGGGGCCTCTCCTCATACTGGCCGGGGCCGGCTCGGGCAAGACCCGGGTGCTAACCCACCGGGCGGCTTATCTCATAGAGGAGAAGGGCGTGGCACCCTGGAATATCATGGCCATCACCTTCACCAACAAAGCCGCCGGGGAGATGCGGGAGCGCATTGATGCGATGGTGGGGGAGGGCTCCGAGAGCATATGGGTCTCCACTTTCCATTCCGCATGCGTCCGCATTCTCAGGCGCTATATCGACAGGATCGGCTATGACAACCGTTTTACCATCTACGATGCCGACGATCAGAAGGTTGTTATGAAAGATATTTTAAAACGT
>JAJPYU010000037.1 GCA_021204765.1 Clostridiales bacterium | reverse complement strand
GACAATATTGCTCATGTCCGGGAAGCGCACTCCCAGCTCATCTATATTGGCTCCGATAAGGGGCGAGGGCACGAACTGGGCTATCTGGTCAGTGATGAGCATCAGGTCTCCTGCGCCCATGCCGTCCTGTATCCCGCCGGCCGCGTTGGTGAGTATCAGGGCCTTCGCTCCCATCATGCCCATGAGCCTGGTGGGCAGCACCACGTCGGACATGGGATATCCCTCATAATAGTGGACTCTGCCCTGCATGATAACCACAGGCACGCCATCCGAATATCCGAAGACGAACCGTCCCGCATGCCCCATGACAGTAGACACCGGGAAGCCCTCTATTTCACCGTAATCAATGGAGGCCACCTGCTCTGTCTGCTCAGCGAACTCCCCCAGCCCCGAACCGAGTATCACTCCTATGGCAGGCACAAAGTCCGTCCGCTGTCTCACGCTCGCAAGGCAATTCGTCAGCTTTTCGTATATTTCACTCATAAGGATAAAGTCCTCCGACTTTGCATAATTTGTTTTATTCTAGCACAAAAAAATTTTATCTACAATGAAACATTTATAAAAAATAAGGGCCCGAAGGCCCTTATTTTTGTTGCATTTCAAACGAAATACCTCTATTCTTATCTCATTCTCCCCGTTATCCGCGTCAGCCTTTTAAGCTTTGCGAGCATCTCCTCTGTCAATGCCCCTTCCTTCATCCTCCAGGCCCAGTTTCCGCCGAGGGTAGAAGGCGTATTGATCCTGGCCTCACTTCCCAGGCTCAGGACATCCTGCAGTGGTATGATGCAGATGTCGGCCACGCTCCTCATAGCCAGGGCGATGAAGTCCCAGTTGACCTTTTCTTCCGGACTGTCCGTGATATTCAGATAGTCCACAGCCAGCTGCTTATCGTCCGCCGCCAGCTCCTTAAACCATCCCACTGTTGTATCATTGTCATGGGTACCGGTATATACCACACAGTTCCTCCCATAGTTGTGCGGGAGGTAGTCGCTCTCCTCCCTGGAATCGAAAGCAAACTGGAGCACTTTCATGCCGGGATAGCCGCTCTCCTTAAGCAGCGCCCTCACCGTGTCAGTCAGAAATCCCAGATCCTCAGCGATGATGGGCACATCTCCCAGCCGCTCACGGATAGCGTTAAAGACATCCATCCCCGGCCCCGGCATCCATCGTCCGTTCTCAGCGGTCTTATCCCCGTAAGGTATGGCATAATACTCATCAAATCCCCGGAAATGATCGATGCGCACCATGTCATAGATATCGAAGCAGTGCTCCACGCGCTTCACCCACCAGGCGTAGCCGCTCTTTTTGTGTCTGCCCCAGGCGTATAAAGGATTCCCCCAGAGCTGTCCCGTGGGTGAGAAAGCATCAGGGGGGCAGCCTGCTACAGCCCGGGGCAGGTTCGCCTCATCAAGCCGGAAAAGATCCGGTTCTGCCCAGGTGTCAGCGCTGTCATAGGCCACATAAATGGGAATGTCCCCAATTATATCAATGCCCTTTTCATTGGCATAGGACTTTAATTTCCTCCACTGATAAGAGAAAAGAAACTGCAGGAATCTGTAATACTCTATCTGGTCGTGCAGTGTCTCCTCCTGCTCAGCCAGAGCCTCCGGCACCCGAAAGCGCAGATTCGGCTCCCACAGCTGCCAGCTCCTGCCGCCGTGATGATCCTTTATGGCCATAAAGAGGGCGTAATCGGGCAGCCAGTGCTGCTCCTTCTCACAGAAAGTCTTAAACTCTTCGGATTCAAAAGCCCCCAAAGCTTTCGCCCGAAAATATGCCAGACTCAGAATGTTAAATCTGTTGTTATATAATTTTTCATAATCAATGCAGCAGGGATCCGCCCCGAAATCCGCGTCATCACACTCCGACTCAGTGAGCAGTCCCTCCTTTATAAGGGGCATGAGGTCTATAAAGTATGGATTCCCCGCAAAGGTGGAAAATGACTGGTAGGGTGAGTCCCCATAGCCGGTGGGACCTAAGGGCAGTATCTGCCAGTAGGCCTGCCCGGCCGCCTCCAGTGCATCCACGAACTCATAGGCTTCTTTTGAAAAACAACCGATACCGTAGGATCCCGGGAGTGCTGATATCGGCATGAGGATTCCGTTTTTTCTCGCTGACATAAGCATACCTACCTTTTCTTATATTCACTGGGAAGCATCCCGGTGTACTCCTTAAAGAGGCGGGAAAAATACGAGGCATCCCCTATTCCCACCTGTTCACATATGCTGCCTATGCTGACATCGCCGCTCTTTAAGAGCGTCCTGGCCCGCTCCATCCTCCGGGAGAGAAGGTACTGCTTGAAAGTCATTCCGAAAGCAGTCTTAAATACCCGTCCGAAGTAGGCCGGATTCAGATAGACATAGGCTGCCACAGAGACTATGGAGAGATCCTCACAAGCCAGGTGCTCATCTATATATGCCGCTGCGGCCTGGAGATACTCCTTCCTGGGCGCAGGCTCACTGCCCTCCTCATGCTCCCCTCCGCCAAGCATGGAACAGGCTGCATCCGCCGCCTGGGCAGAGGACGCATCTCCCTCATCAGAGCGGTAGTCCGTAAGTCGGCTGGCCAGCTCCATGCAGGCTCCATGGGCCCGCCTCATGGTGGCAAAGAGCTTCTCGTCCTCTATGGGCTTCAACAGATAGTCAAAGGCTCCCAACTGCAGGGCGGACTGGGCGTACTCGAAGTCGCGGTAGGCGCTTAAGACTATAAAAATGCAGTCTATCCCCGCCTTTTTTATCTCCTCCATGACCATGAGTCCGGTAATCTGCTTCATGCGGATATCCGTCAGAACCACATGAGGCCTGATCTCCTTAATAATCCCTATGGCCTCGGCTCCGCCGGAGGCGCTGCCCGCAACCGTAAAACCCATCTTTTCCCAGTCATATGTGCGGCACAGCCCCTCAAGCTGGATCGGCTCATCGTCGACTATTACAAGCTTTAATAACTCCATGCATATACCTCTTAGTGATAACACGGATTACTTTTATCCCGCTGGTCATCAGTTTAACCTTTTACGGCACCCGCCGCAACTCCTTTAATGATGTATTTCTGGCAGGTCAGGTAGAACACGATGATAGGAATGATACTGATAGTGATCAGTGCCATTATGGCTCCCAGATCCACGGAACCGTAACTGCCCTGCAGATACTGGATATGGATTGGGATAGTCATGTACTTCGTCCGATCCAGCACCAGATATGGCAGGAGGTAGTCGTTCCATATCCACATGATCTCCAGGATGGCTATGGATATCATGGTGGGTCGAAGCATGGGGAATACCACCACGAAGAAGGTCTTCACCGGGCCGGCGCCGTCTATGGCCGCCGCTTCCTCTATCTCAAGGGGCAGATCTTTTACGAAGCCGGTGAACATAAAGACCGCCATGGCCGCACCGAACCCCAGATAGACTACCGGTATGGTCCAGGGCTTGTTAAGCTTCAGCGTATCGGCTGTCTTTGACAGGGTGAACATGACCATCTGGAAGGGCACTACCATGGAGAAGACGAACATATAGTAGACAATCTTGCAGAGCACCGTGTTGACCCTGGCGATATACCAGGCCGCCATGGATGTGCAGAGGATGATGAGCACCGTGGACAGGATGGTTATAACAAAGGAGAACCACACTGACTTCAGGAAAGGATAATTTCCGAAAGTCAGGCCTTTGGCATAGTTGGCCCACTTTACAAACATATCACCGGCAGGCCAGGCAAAAGTCCTGGTCTTCACATAGGTATTTGCCTTGAAGGAATTCATCAGCACTATGAGCAGCGGCAGTATCCACACTATCGATATCACTGTAAAGAAGATACTTAAACCCTTTAAATTCTTTTTTGTTTTCATTACTGATCCACCTCCTTTGACTTGGTAGCGCGAAGCTGGATAAGGGATATGACAGCCACCAGGATAAAGAACAGCACGGCCTTGGCCTGGGCCTGACCGCGGGCTGTAGTGTTCTGCCCATAGAACGTGTTGTAAATATTTAATGCCAGCATCTCAGTGGTCTTCACCACCGTGCCGTCAGCTTTCCAGGTGTAGGGCTGTCCGGCTGTCAGAGCCAGGTTCTGGTCGAAGAGCTTGAAGCCGTTGGACAGGGACAAAAACATGCAGATGGTGATGGAGGGCATCACGTTGGGAATGATGACTCTCCTTAATGTCTGGAAGCCGCTGGCTCCGTCTATCTTTGCCGCCTCTATCATGTCCTCTGAAAGGGACTGGATACCGGCCACGTAAATGATCATCATGTATCCTATCTGCTGCCAGCAGATGACTATGATCAGTCCCCAGAAGCCGTATTTGGTCTCCAGGAGTATGGATGTATTCATACGGATCAGTATGCCGTTAAAAATCATATTCCATATATAGCCCAGGACTATGCCTCCGATAAGGTTCGGCATGAAAAAGGCGGTTCTGAAAAGGTTTGCCCCTTTCATCTGCCGCGTCAGGGCAAAGGCAATGAGAAAAGCCAGTACGTTTATAAGCACCACGCTCACCAAAGCAAAGAGAGCCGTGTACCAGAAAGCGTGGAGGAAGGTGGCATCCTGAAACACCTTGATGTAGTTGCTGATGCCGATGAATTTGGCATCGCTGGTGGTGGTAAAACTGCAGAAAGAAAGGTAAATGCCTCTCACAAAGGGGTAACCGAAGCCGATGATGAAGGCCACTATGGTCGGTCCCATAAAAAGAGGGAAAAACTTCCTGATGGGACGGGCTATCATAGAGGTCTTCGCAGACGAGGCGATGGCTCCGCTCGCTCTCTTTTTCTTTTTGTTCATAACAGTCTCCTTCTAAAGTTACGATAATAAATTTTAAATTAAATTGCGCTTGCGCAACCTACTCGCACGAGCTGGTTGCGTGAGCGGCAATTTCCTCTCCTCGAGTTGCGCATCCCGGCGGAGCGTTTTTAATATTAAAATGGGGAGCAGACGTAAAACGCTCCGCCTGCTCCCCGCCCATATGCCCGGCCGTCAGGTGCTGGCAAAGGGGAAAATGACATCCGTATTATTCACCGTAAGCAGCCTGATACTGCTGCGCCCATCCCTGGACGAATGCGGTCTCGACGTTAGCCCAATCGTCATCGGACAGGCTGGCATCATACTGGTTCATGGCAGCCACAACGCCTGCTCTCCAGTCGTCTACGTTAGGAGTAAGGTTGAAGGTCCAGTCAACAGTGGTCTTGCCCTCATCCATGTACTCCTGGGCATTCATGAAGAATACGTTGGGGTTCTCAGCGGCTCCCACATAAGGGATCTCGCCGAACTGCTCAGCCATCATCTGGGTGCCCTCATCGGAGGTGACCAGCCAGTACATGAAGTCTAAAGTAGCCTGCTGGTCGGCCTCGGAAGCCTGGCAGTTCACAGCCCAGTAATTCTCAGTGCCGCAGCAAAGCCCGATGTTCTCCTCGCCGTCAACTCCCATGTAAATGGGGATCATGGCAATATTATCATCGCCGAGAGCGGAGCTGCATGCGTCATACTCCCAGGAACCGTTCTGATAGAATACAGCCTCGCCGTTGCAGAACTCAGCCTCGGAATCATATCCGCCGGTAGCCAGGGTGGAGGGATCTACAGCACAGTCGGTGATGTAGAGATCCCAGATCTGCTTGAAGTTGTCAAGGTAAGTACCCTGGATCTCTGCCGGGCAGTCGGCCCAGCCGCCGTCATCCATGGACTCATAGTACAGAGGCATATTTGCCAGATGTCCGGAAAATCTCCAGGAGGAAGAATCATCCATTCCGGAGGAGGTGAAAGCGTCAAAGCCAAGGCTGTCAGCATTTGCGTGAATGTCATCAGCGACTGCCTTTAAGGAATCAAAGTCAGTGATATCATCCAGGCTGTAGCCGGCCTGGCCAAGAAGGTCAGTGTTCACGATGATGCCGAAGCACTCATAGCAGTAGCCGATGGAGCAGGCCTTGCCGTCTTCATCATAGAGTGTGAAGTCATCGGTGGACAGCTCATTGTAGACGTCTGTGCCTGTCAGATCCAGGCAATAGTCATCCCAGGTCTCCACTCCGGAGGCGGAACCAACCACGAACAGGGTCGGAGGATTGGACTTATCCATCTCGGAAGTAAGGGTGGAAGTGTAAGTACCGGAAGCGGCGGTAACGACGGTCACGGGCACTCCGGTCTCATCAGTGTAAGTAGCTGCGATGTCCTGCAGGGCCTCGTCAGCCTCGGGCTTGAAATTCAGCCAGTAAACGGAACCGTCACCGGTAGCTGCCGCTTCAGTCTCCTCAGTCTCCTCAGGCTCGGCAGATACCTCGGCTGCAGCAGAACCTTCATCCGCTGTGCCGGTATCGGCTGTGTCGGAGCTTGAGGATGAACCGCAGCCTGCCAGCAGGGCTACGCCCATAGCTGCCACAACGCCCATAGCCAGAAGTTTCTTAAGGTTTTTCATGGTAATACCTCTCTTTTATTTATTTGACAGGTCCTGACGAAAATATAAATCCCCTGTCATCAGTTATTTTAACAGATTCATGAGAGGCAGCTTTAGAAAAAGAAATACTTTTTATGTGAAAAATTATACTTTTTTAAATTTTTTATCAATATTATTGTGCAGATTGTACAAAGTGTAATACCGGTGCAAAAAATCAGGCAATGGATGCCTGCATCCGATCATCTGATTCTGAGATCATTGTTACTTTTCATTATTAAATCTCACTATACTCTCATCCCCCGCAGCGGTAAATTCTTCCACGGTGATCTCCCCCGTCACCAGCTGGGGCAGATACTCTCCCAGGGTCTCCTCCTGGAGTATTGAGTTCCACTTCACCTGGTAATTGGGAACTATCTGAGTCGCAGAATTGTAGGCCGATATATAGTCAGCAAGAGCCTTGCTGTCACTCTCCGCTCCCTCGGCAAAGAGCTCATCTCTCTCCTCCATGTTTTCCCGGGTCCGGTATTTTAAAAATTCCAGGGCTCCCTCCTTCACATCATCCGGATAAGTGGAAATAATAGCCCAGCCGAAGGTCTCCGGGGAAGCGATAAGCGTCCCTCCGGGAAATGATGAAAATCTCACCTTATCCGCCATGTCATCGGGGATCTGCTCTATCATCCAGTAACCGTTGGCTATCATAGCGGTCTCGCCGTCAAAGAAATGCGAGTAGGACACATCGAAATCATTGTACAGGGCATCGTCCGTCGTGTAAGTGAAAAGCTTCTGCAGGGTTCCGGCTATCTCCATGCCGCTCTCATTGGAATAGCTCTCCGGATAAAGCTGTTTCATAAATTCATAGCCCTCCTCAGTGGAGGCCAGCTCGGCCGTGGCCATGAGCATCGGCGCCCAGGCCGTACCCTCGGTGTGCAGGGCTAAAGGCGTAATGCCCGCCGCCTCAAGAGCATCACAGCAATCCCAGAATTCATCCCAGGTCTCAGGGAAGGAATCTATCCCTGCCTCGGCAAAGAGCTCCTCATTCCAGAATATACCGGAGCAGGCAAAGGCCGCCGTACTCACCGGTCCCAGGTATATGCTGCCGTCATCCTCGGTAACCGCATCCAGCACCGCCGGTTCTATCATGTCAAGCCACTCCTCGTCCCCATATATATCGGAGGAAATATCGGTGAGCCGTCCATCCTCCACCATCCTCGTGTAAAATGAGGGAAGTACCCGAAGAGCCTCCAGGACCGCCGGCAGCTCGTCAGTGACATTCTGCTGCTTCATGTTCTGCCTCTCCTCCTCCTCGGTCTCCATGATCCATTCGCAGTCCATGTGGTATATTCCCTCATAGTCCCGGTTGAAATCCTCTATCACTTTCTCATCATTTTTTTCGCCGGTATTGGGATCCACACGGAGAATGATGGAAATCTCCACCGGTCCGCCCTCAGCCTCGGCGGAAATGTCAGTATCCTCTCTGCTGCCACAGCCCACAAAAATCAGAGCTCCAAGACTTATCACTGCAAAGATCGATAATGCCCTCTTAAATCTCATGCCCAGTCCTCCTGTGGTATGCGGATAAAGCAGCGTGTGCCTTCCCCGTCCACCTCATAGTAAAATCTCACTCCACCGCCGTATTTCAGCCTGAGCCTGGTGATGATATTTACCACGCCGTAGCCGTGCTGCTTTCCGGTGAAAGCAGACTGCAGATTTACCACAGGCATATCCATAAGGCCGTTCATCTTTTCCACCATCTCATCACTCATGGGCGTGCCGCTGTTATACACCTCAAAGACCAGCTCGCCTCCGTCCATGTACACCTTTATCCTGATAAACCCCGTCTGGTAAATGTCATCGAAAGCGTGGTTCATGGCATTCTCCACCAGGGGCTGGAGGATCAGCTTAAGCACCATTATATTATCACTGTCCACCCGGCAGTCTATCTCGTAATTGAAGAAATCCCGGTTCCTTATCTGCTGTATCTCCATGTAACTCTTCACATTTTCCAGCTCATCGGAGACGGTGACCATATCGCTGCCCTTGCTGAGGCAGATGTGCAGGTAAGTCGACAGGGCCTGTATCATCTTCATGGTGGTCCCCTCGCGGTTTAAGCGGGCCAGCATGTATATGGTATCCAGAGTATTGTAGAGGAAGTGAGGATTTATCTGCGCGATAAGCATGTTCATCTCCGTGGTGCGCAGGGCCTCCTCCTGTTGGCGTATCTCGTCCACCTGCCGTTTTATATTGGCCAGCATCTCGTTGTAGGAACTGCCTATCTGATCCAGCTCCGTGCCGGTGGCCAGCTCAATAGTATTGGAGAAATCCCTGCCGTCGAACCTGCTCATGGCGTCACTGATCTGCCTGATAGGCCGGGTAAATCTGTTGGAGAAGAAAATACTTAAGATAATGGCCGCCACCAGTATGACAATATAAATGAGAATGAGTACTGTCACGACCCGCATCATTCCCCCGGTAAGTACCCGGTTGGGCACAAAGGTAAAGACCGTGAAGCCGCAGTCTTTTTGTGTGTATGTGAGAAGCTCCCCACCCTTTACTGAGAGGACGTTCACAGTGGACGGCTCCCCGGCCCCAACTGAATCCGCCACATCCCCCAATTCCTCCGGCGTCATCTCCTCACCGGCGGGAAACCATGAGGCCACCATCTCTCCTCCGTCGTCCGTCACTCCGATAAATACATCCTGCGCCAGTTCCTCATCCTCATCCTCATCCCATACCCGGGCCAGGTAATCGGGGCTCATCTTGAAAAATAGCATCCCGGGCTCGTGGGAATATTCCATATTTCTCACATATCTTCCGATAAAAAGAGCTTTCTCACCGTCACTGAAGAGATTATCCTCAGCCCAGAACCACTGCGTGGAGGCATAGTCATCTCCCAGCTCCTCCGCCAGGCCGCTCTCCAGAAAATCCTCGTAAGTAATCTTCGAATATGAACGGGTATAAGTATTTCCATTATTGTCCACATAGCAGTACTCGTCCACGTCGTCTAAGTCCACATAGGCAAAATATTTGCTGAGGGAGCTTTTATCCGTGCCGCTAAGGCCCCCGGAGAGAAGGCTTGCCTGGACATCATCATTTAATATACATTCAGCCGTCACCTCGTCGCTCTTCTCGAAGAGGCCATCCAGGGATATCCCCATGCGCTCCGTCATGAACTCGTAGCTGTCCATGACTGCAGCTGTCAGATTATTTCTTATGAAAAACCATACGGCGATAAAAGTCAGAAGCAGAGCCGCCAGCAGAAGAGCCACCGTATATCTCAGATATTTTCTTCTTATCCCGGAGCGGTGCTTTCCCTTCATATCTATGCCACCCCGCAGATATCGAGGATCCTCGCAATGGCATCCTCCTTGCCGGTATTCACCACATAGTCGCAGAGGGCGGAATTTTTAAGCTCATTTTCAAGGGAGATAAGCCTCAAAGTCTTCTCCCGGTTCGTCATATCCTTCTCTAAAATGCTGCCTATCATCCGCTCACGGCTGCTCTTACAGAAAATGATCACCGTGGGATAATGCCGCTTCATGGCGATGGCGCCGCTCAAGTCTATGGGCATGACAATATACCTGTCCAGCTGCATCAGGGCGGTGATGTCCTCCATCTTCGTCCCATAGGCGTAGCCGGCGTACATGGTGGTCTCTATGAAGGAAGCCCGATCCCGGACAAACTCCTCCATGGTTATCTGAGTGTGGATGCCGTCATTTACCTCCTTGGTGGTGTAGGCGCGGGGCATGATAAACTCATCCCTCCGGGTCAGCTCCCTGGTGATCCGGTTCTTATTCGTCCCGCTGGGACCCACCAGGGCAATGATGGCCGGACGGTGAGCCTCTACCCTGTCCTCTATCATGGAAGATTTAATCTGGTCTAAGAGAGTAAAGAATTCCCCGAAATTATTGACGGCCAGAAGGCCTGTCAGGTCACGATTCCAGGGCTTTCTCATGAGCACCGGGAAGCGGGCGTTGCTCTTTAATATATTCTTCGGGCCGTCATCTAAGGTGATGTCCACGTTCACCATGGACTTGTGGACGCCCATGATGATGTTCTCCCCGGGGAAATCCGGGAAAGCCTCACGGATCTGCTCCATACGCCGGGTCATGTACTCCGGATAAGCTGCCGTCACAATGTAGACTATCCCCTTGGTCTGCAATCTGCGGATAAAATCCTTCGACTCCTGAGGCACCACCTGCCTGTCGTAGAGCCGCGGGTCATTATAGTATTTCTTTATCACCGACGCCCGTCCCGTATTCTCCCAGGAGGTAATGTCCTCTATGGTCAGCGGCGGATCAAAATCGTACTCCTCGTTGGCCATCTCGATGGCCCTGTCATTAAGCGGCGCGATTACGTCGTCCCAATCTATACCGAAAGTAAGCATCTAAAATCTTCCTTTTTAACATGCCCTGAAAATTATTTGTCTGTAACTTCTTCCTTACGTATTTCCTTAGTTCTGATTTCTTTACATATTTGTTCAAGGAAACTGTCAAGGGGCTTTACACCCTCATCCCCCGCAAAGCGACTCCTGACCGACACGGTGCCCTCGGCCTGCTCCTTCTCTCCCACTATCAGCATGTAGGGAATCCTGGAGTTCCTGGCGTCGCGGATCTTGTACCCTATCTTCTCGGAGCGGGAGTCCACGGTCACATCTATATCATTTTTCGCCAGCTCCTTCCTCACCTGCTGGGCGTAATCCGCATATTTCTCGGAGATGGGCAGCACCCTCACCTGCTCCGGGCAGAGCCATGTGGGGAACTTTCCTGCATACTTTTCGATGAGCCAGGCCAGGGTCCTCTCATAGCATCCCAGGGAAGTGCGGTGGATGATGTAAGGCCTCACCTTGTCCCCATTCTGGTCAATATAGTACATGTCAAACTGCTCGGCTAAGAGGGCATCCCACTGGATGGTGATCATAGTGTCGTCCTTGCCGTAGACATTTCTCGCGTTGATATCCACCTTGGGTCCGTAGAATGCGGCCTCGCCCACATCCTCAACGAAAGGGATCTCCAGTTCTGTTAAGACGTCTCTGATATGCTGCTCAGTCTGCTCCCACACTTCGGGTGCTCCGATGTATTTCTCAGAGTCCTCGGGATCCCACTTGGATAAATGATAGGTCACGTCATCATTCACGCCCAGGGTGGTAAGGACATATTTCGCCAGGGCCAGACAACCCTTGAACTCTTCCACCATCTGGTCCGGTCTTACGATTAAGTGTCCCTCGGAGATGGTAAACTGCCGCACACGGGTCAGGCCGTGCATCTCTCCACTGTCCTCATTTCTGAAGAGCGTGGAGGTCTCACCGTAGCGGATGGGCAGATCCCGATAGGACTTCTGGGAAGCCTTGTATACATAGTACTGGAACGGGCAGGTCATGGGACGCAGGGCAAAGACTTCCTTGTCCTTCTTCTCATCTCCCAGGACGAACATTCCATCCTTATAGTGATCCCAGTGGCCGGAAATCTTGTACAGGTCGCTCTTAGCCATAAGGGGAGTCTTGGTGCGGACATAGCCCCACTCCTTATCCTCCAGATCCTCTATCCAGCGCTGGAGCTTCATGATGATCTTCGTGCCCTTGGGCATGATAAGGGGCAGACCCTGGCCGATGACATCCACGGTGGTAAAAAGCTCCATCTCCCGTCCCAGCCTGTTGTGGTCCCGGTTCTTGATATCCGCCAGATAGGCCAGGTAATCGGAAAGCTCATCCTTCGTCTTAAAGGCTGTGCCGTATATCCTCTGGAGCTGTGCTCTGTTGGAATCACCCCGCCAGTAGGCCATGGATGAGGAGGTCAGCTTGTAGGCCTTGATGCCCCTGGTGCTCATGAGGTGGGGTCCCGCACAGAGATCCACGAAACCACCCTGGTCGTAGAAGGAAATCTCCGCATCCTCCGGCAGATCCTCTATAAGCTCCACCTTGTAGGGCTCGCCTTTCTCCTCCATGAACCTGATGGCCTCAGCCCTGGGCAGGGTATATCTTGTGATGGCATGGCCTTCCTTGATGATCTTCTTCATCTCCTTCTCGATGGCATCCAGATCATCCCTGGAGAAAGGCTCCGCGTCGAAATCATAGTACCAGCCCGTGTCGATTGAGGGCCCGATGGCCAGCTTCACATCGGGGAAGAGGCGTTTCACGGCCTCCGCCATGATATGTGAGCAAGTGTGCCTTATGGTTCTCAGCCCTTCCGGGTCATCCGCCGTCAGGATATTTAATGCACAATCCTCACTCACCACAGTCCTCAGATCCACTATCCCGCCATTCACCTCAGCCACACATGCGGCCCTGGCTAATCCCTCGGAAATATCCTTGGCTATGTCAATTACAGACATAGCCTGACTATATTCTTTACAGGATCCATCTTTAAGAGTAATAATCATCTTTCTCTTCCTCCACCTGATATTATATGTAAATTCTAAAACGACGTCTTCCCTCTCCATGTTGCGGAGGCGCCACAATGTAAATGGATTCCGGCTACTTGTTTCTTCCACAACATTTTTTGTATTTCTTCCCGGATCCGCAGGGGCAGGGATCATTGGGATATATCTTCTTTTCCTTTACTATGGTGTTGGCCTTCTTTGCCTCTTTGTAAAGCTCCTTCCTCTCATCCTCGGAGAATATGGTATCCCACTGGGGCAGCTCGTAGAGCCAGTCAGCCTTGGCGTCCACCATGTTCTTGTAGAGCTTCTCCTTGTCAAAGGCCAGGCTCACATGGGAGTCCTCTGAGAGATCATCCAGATCATTGGGAGTGATCAGGCTCTCCTGTATCCCGTCCAGGAAACCCACCATGGCCATGAGCTGCAGATCGTACTTCTCAGCCAGCTGGGCCACCGTGCCCTCAACTACCTCGTCGGGATGCTCAAGAAGCTTCTCATACACGCCCTTCTCTAAGAGAAAATATCTGTCCCAGAACTTTTTCAGCTCTCCTCTGTCCGCATTTTCATTAAAAGCAGTCGCCTGCCAATCCTGTAATAAACCCATAATTCGTACCGCCTTTTCTTGACATTATCGCGTGCCGCCTCCCGCGACCCGCACACAAATCGAGTATACACCAAAGAAAGCTATAATTCAAATTTTTTTAAAAAGGCGTTACATAATTCGCTCTTTGTGTTATATTTAAGTTTATTATAAGGCGCTCGCGTAAAAATGAGTTCGTCGAAAAACAGGAAATGGTTTCTCGTGAACTATTTCTTACGCTCGCGCCGCTAAAGCTGTTAATGAATTAAACATAAGTCTAGGAGATATACTATGAAAAAAGCGAAAAGAATAATTGCTTTAGTTGGCGTCATCGCATTAGTCGCCTTATATGTCTCGACCCTGGTCCTGGCGATCATCGGCAGCGAGCAGACCATGTCCCTCTTCATCGCGGCGGTAGTCTCCACGGTGATACTCCCCGTCCTGATCTGGGCCTACTCCTTCATCTATCAGCTCATCAAGAAGAACTACTCGAATGAGGCTGTGGAGAAGAATCTCCAGCTTCTAAATCAACAAAAAGATGATGCCGAAAAATAATTTTTATATTCTGTATAGCACTGTATATTATTTGTATAGCATTGCCAAAAATCGCAGTTGTATTTTGTGCAATATTCATAAAAAATCGCCATATATTTTCTACAAATAAGATAATTGAGAAGTCATGTCAGTAGTGTTAATATGGATATCAGCATCCGTGACAGGGTGGCAGCCTCCCGCGTCAGAGTCGCCCGGCTTGCCGGAGAGTTTGGAAGGGAGGTGGTGTTGATGACAGCCTATGAGATCGTAATGGTCATCCTTGGGATACTGGGTCTTTTGGTAGCCTTTGGGGGTTTGTTAGTTGCACTGCTGAACTTTTTCGATAAGAGAGATAGTAGGCGAAAATAAAAAATATGCCTATCCTGTCTGCAACACAGGATAGGCATGGCCCATAAGGGCTGCGTCGTAACTGGGTGGCATCCACTTTGGAGCGGATGCTTTCCTTGTGAAATAATCTAACACATATTCACACCAATTTCAACAAATTTTTAAAATTTGATAATTTCTATTCACTGAGGTCCTCTTCTTCGTCCTCTTCTTCGACCGCAAAGCTCTCCGCGCTCTTATTCAGCGTAGACGACATCACCGTCGCGTTCACCAGGTACACATTGTCGTCCCCGGATACCTGAAGGTAATATCCTCCGATTATCTCATTTACGGCCCCGAAGGTGAAGACCTCCTCGCTGCCGTCGGAGAAATCCACTGTGAAGACCTGGGCCGGATCGTCTATCCCATACTCCGAAATATCATCCACGCCCTCTATAACGCTGTTGGCTGAGACGCTGCCCATTTCTCCAAGGAAGGTGTCTATGGTATCCGCGTCTGTCTCCATTTCCGGATCACCCGAGTATACCCAGCTGCCGTCCTCCAGCTCGAAAGCCAGCAGCACGTCATTTCCGTCATCATCAGATGAGTAAAACGAAAATCCCGTGACATCCGACCCGTCAAAGGCTCCCACATATACGGTCTCTGCCTCCTCTTCGGCCTCCTGCTTAGCTGTCGCATGCTTCTTTCCCAATACAACAGCCAGCAGCGCCGCAACTACTGCTATCAGTATCACCAACAGGGTGATCATTTGCTTTTTTCTCATAATCTACGCCTTCCTTCTTCTCAGCCAGATGATAATGCCGATCACGATCAACACCACGGGGAAAGCTATGATCAGCAGTCCCATGCTGGTGTAGATGAAAGCCTGGTTGACGCTTAGATTGCTGACGGTGTAGTTCTTGGCGTCGATGGAGATGTTGCTCTCGGAGCTGGAGTAATTTCCTGCAATGCCTTTAAAGAAAGCCAGGTTCTGTCCGGAGACGTACTCATCTATCTGATCCGTAAATGTCAGCACTGAGCTCACCACAGTGACTGCAGCGCCGCTGTCGCTGTCTTCCACCTTCACCGCCAGGTCGAAGGGGCCTTCCATATCCCCGCCTTCCTTATCGTAAGTGGTCAGGTTGGAGACACCCGTCTTAAGGTAAGCGTCATCGGAAGTCTCAGTCATGGTCGTCCAGGTCAGGGTATCCGAATCCCCGGCGGTATTTACTATGCCCTGGGAATAGGGCATCATAACGTAGCCGCTCACTCCTGAGGTCTCAGTGGCGTAATCCACATCCGGCAGCAGGAAGAAAGGATACTGGTAGCAGTGGCTCATGTCGCCCTCCATGACGACTCCATACTCTATCTCAATGCCGTAATCCGCCAGGACCGCATCCAGGTTCGGCAGGCCGTCCTCCACCTCTATGGATGTGGTGATGAGAGCCTGTCCGCCATTCGCCAGATAAGCCGAAAGCTTTGCCGCGTCATCCGAAGAGAAATCCGTGGTGGGGCCGTTTATGATAACTGCCGCCGCGTCGTCGGGTATCTCATCCACTGTAAGCAGGGTCAGGTCCTCCACGCTTAAGTTCATCTTCGTCATGGCCTGGGTAAAGGAATCATCCAGACTGGTCTCGCCGTGACCTGCAATAGTGTAGACAGTCTGAATGTCGCCGCTGGTCACATAGGCGATGGCGCTGGTCACCTGTCCCTCACCGTCATAAGCGTCAATACTATAGCTGTAAGTACTGTAATCCATCGAATACTCGTAGATATCGTAGTAATCAATGACCTCTGAATAGTCGCCGCTCACTACGATAAGGCTGCCGTCACTGGGCGCCGAATCGGTGTAATTAGTATAGAAATTCGGTGAGATAGCCGGATCTATATACTCCACGGAAATGTGATCGCTGGCATCCTCATACTTTGTCAGCATCTTGGAGATGACCTCGTCGGTGCCGTCTTCGGTCTCCAGTACATAGATGGTCACATCCTGATCAAGGGTGTCCAGGAAATCGTAAGTGTCATCCGTCAGGGTGTAGAGCTTCTGGCTGGTCACATCCAGCTCCTTTATGCCGTCCGGCAGCTGGGCCGCCAGCACATTTACCACTACCACTATGGCGGCGACGATGACTATGAGGGCTGAGTTAAACATTCCCCGGGCAATCTTTTTACTGCTCACCGACCAGCGGAATTTCTGCACCAGCTGGCAGGTGAAAAAAAGGAAGAGGGCCGAACCGGTCACATAGTAGATGATGCCGGTCACCGACATTACCCCCGAAGTGAAGTCATCCAGGGGCGAGGCGATGGCCAGGCAGCCCAGGAT
>JAJPYU010000085.1 GCA_021204765.1 Clostridiales bacterium | reverse complement strand
AGATGTGTATAAGAGCCCGTCCGTATACTGATCCAGCTCCGACTCCGGCACAAAGTATCCCACATCCAGCTCATTGAAACTGTCACCGGCCCTCTTTACCTCATAAAGATCCTGTTCGGCGATAAACCCGCGGTAAGACAGGAGCGCCTCGTACACTGCGCCCAGCTGGTTGATGCCCAGATTCGCGTAGGAGATACGGCCACGGCGGCTGTTTTTCCTGCCGACGGCTCTGGTCACACTCATCAGGTCAATGATCTTCAGCATGCAGCTGTTGCGCAGCTTTGACGCCGTGATCATCTCAGTATATTCCGGGTCAAAGATATGGGCTTTTAACGGAGCGATCAGGAAGACATCGTGGAGACTGTCCATGCCCGCGGCATCCTTTAACTCCTCCTCTGACTTCGGATAACCCTCATATATCAGCTCATAGAGCTTTGCCAGAGTCTCATGGAGATAATATCCGTCCCCCACCTCATTCACGTCTTCCCGGATACTGTCGGCGATGTCCCGCAGGCTCTCCAGGGAATAACCGGTCATATAGCTCTGGGCCTTTGTCGGTGCGTAGCCCAGCTCAGGGCGCGCCTCGATAAAGAGCATGAAAAGCATCCGGTACATATACCGCAGACATTCCAGGGTCAGCTCCCCGGCATCCACAGGGTCACCCTCCAAATCACGTCCGAGACGGTGGGACATATCGAAGAGCACTTCGTTTCCCAGCAGTTCTATGCTCTCCCGGAGCGCGTATTTCAGGTCCTGGGATACTCCGGCGGCATTTTTCTGACTCTGTTCATCCAGTTCATCCAGCAGGATTTTCCCGTCTCCCGGGCAGAGAGATTCCCTGTGAAGCAGCGCAGACATTGCCTGCATGGTACTGTTTTCCAACCGGGAAAAGATATCCTCCAGCTCAAATCCCAGATAACGCTTTTCATTCCATTTATTCCTGTCGATCAGGACGATCTGATTCATTCCCATGAAAATGATGAAACGGGGCGGCTCCGCGGAGCCGAAGAAGATCTTCGTGGCTAGCTCCTCATTATTAAGTACGGTAAAAATCTCATCAGACACACTGCCGAAATATTCCTCGTTTAACTGCCCGGCATCAAAGTCAAAGCTCTCCATGATACCCGCGTCTGTCTCTTTCGAGGCAGACAGCAGGACCCACAGAAGCGGAGCGCCGTTATTTTTCGTCATCTCCAGATATACCGGAACAGATACAGTATCATCAATGGCCACTGTCTGAGGATCTGCCTCAGGATATCCGAGAGAGGTCAGATAAGCGTCAGCCATATTTCTGATGGAGACCAGGGACTGCATGCCCAGAGAAGTACGCATAAAACGGTCATGGAGTGCGTAGTACTGTCTCGCATTCAGGCGCAGCATGGCCCAGGGTGTGCGTATATCATCGTACTCCCTGGCGGCAGCAGTCCAGCCACTTACAGTCTCACTTATATTTTCCTCGAAGGTCGTTGAAAAATAATGTCTGGTGAAATATTCGTTTTTGTTGGTGATTCCGGTCAGGTCAATGCTCATTGCGTTACCCCCATCAATACAGTGACAATACGGATATACGGATTGTTTTGGACAGTCAGGGTATCCGTGACCCAGTCCGCAAACATATTAAACAGATCATCCACACGGCGCTCCTGCTCGCCGAGCTTCCGCTTATTTTCAGACAGGGTCTTCTTATAATACTCGCGATGCCTGTCCTCCAGTTCACTCAGTTTGTCCAGCTCTTCATCAAGAAGTGGGTTCATCTCGTCCTGATATTTTTTATAATATCCGTCCAGGTGAATCTTTGCCTGATCCACCACATCCTCCAGAAGACTGCCCGCCATCTCAATATCACAGGTGGTAAGGCAGCCTGTATTCGGAATGCGCATACTGCCGAGGTCCGTCAGCTGAACCACCTCGTTCATACTCATAACTTTTTCAAATTCCCCGTCACGATACTTCAGGCCGAACCACTCATCAATCAGAGGGGTCGACTTCAGATTCGGCATGCTGCCGGTCACAATATAAATCATCTCACCCTGCGGCAGTCTCTCCGACAGAGAGATCACCGGCGCCTCATTTCGTTTAAACAGCAGGCCCGCCTTGTCATTTACCCAGGAAAGGATTGGGTGGAGCTTCCAGAGATACTGGGTCGCGGGCCAGGCGTATTCGTCCATATTTTTCTGCATGCTGATGCTCATCTGCTCCATGCAGAAGGCCTTGTCGTCTGAGACCCGCAGCGTATCCCCGGTTGGGAAAGCCTCCTCGGGAATCAGGGCCACCAGACGGCGCCGCATGTCCGGAGTGATCTTTATGTCCAGACCGGACACTGTTTTTAATTTTTCAACAGGATGGGGCTCTGACTGATTGAGGAAAGTCAGCGCCTGATACAGGTAATCCATGTCAGAAAGCAGCGTCTCGTCCGTGACGACGTCCGCCGCGCTGCTGTGAGCGGTCTCCTCAGCCGCTGCCGCCGCCATAAAGGCCTCCAGCGGGTCGAACCTTTTCTCTCCGGAGTCCAGAGTCTCCTCAAAGGCGTCCGCATCCGCTCCGCTTTCAATCGCATCGGAGACGACCAGCTCCTCATCCTCGATGTTGAACTTTCCGAGCAGAAGTGCCGGATCGCCGATATTCTTAAGTGCCTGCTCCTCTTTCGTGACCAGGATCTCGATGATGCGCATATCGCCCTTTATCTTCTTGTTGTCACTCTCGATCATCATGTAGCGGATATCAGGGCGCTCTTTCTGGCCGTAGCGGTCGATACGCCCGTTTCTCTGCTGAAATACCATCAGCGACCAGGGTATATCAAAGTGAATCAGGCGGTGGCAGAGATAATGCAGGTTCAGGCCTTCCGAAGCTACATCTGAGGCCACCAGAACACGAACCGGAGACTCCGTGCGGCCAAATTCTTCCACGATGCGCTGCTGATCTGCGTCACTCATTCCTCCGGAGATTTCCTGAACCACTTTGTCATTTAATCCAAGATCCCGGCGGAGATGCTCCGCCAGATATTTCATTGTCTCTATTCGTTCCGTAAAGATAACGATTCTGTCATCTGTGTTCTCAGGATTCCAGCCATATTCTTTATCTGAAAGCAGCCGAAAGAGCTTCTGATACCTGGTAAACTGCTCCGGTGTGATCCTCTCCAAAGCCGTCTTCAGCTCTTCCAGCAGCTTAATATCCTGAATGTCATCCGTAGAATATTTTCTGTACAGTTTCTTCAGCCTGTTCTCAACACTTTTGATACAGGCCGCCGGGCTTGAGAAAAGTGACTTCTCAAGACTGGTCTTGAAAAGCTGTCCGGTTCCACGGCTCTTCCCAACATCCATCTGCAGCTGCAGTTCAG
>JAJPYU010000035.1 GCA_021204765.1 Clostridiales bacterium | reverse complement strand
GTTTCGGGACAGACCTACTCCCGGAAGGTGGACACCAGGGTCATGAACGTGGTGGCGGGAATTGCCGCCTCGGCCCACAAGATGTCCAATGACATCCGTCTCCTTCAGCATTTAAAGGAAGTGGAAGAGCCCTTTGAGGAGAATCAGATCGGATCATCGGCCATGGCTTACAAGAGAAATCCCATGCGCAGCGAGCGCATTGCCTCCATTTCCAGATATATCATGATAGATGCCTTAAATCCTGCTATCACATCGGCTACGCAGTGGTTTGAGCGGACATTGGATGATTCGGCCAATAAGCGGATCTCTATCGCTGAGGGATTCCTGGCGGTGGACGGAGTCCTGGATCTCTGCCTCAATGTTGTGGACGGCCTGGTGGTATATGATAAAGTGATAACTAAGCGGCTTATGAGTGAGCTCCCCTTCATGGCCACCGAGAATATCATGATGGATGCCGTGAAAAAGGGCGGCGACAGGCAGGAGCTCCACGAGCGCATCAGGCAGCTCTCCATGGAAGCGGGAGCCAATGTGAAGCAGAAGGGGCTGGAGAATAACCTTTTAGATCTCATCGCTGCGGACGAGGGCTTCGGCCTCACCCGTGAGGAGCTGGAGGCTTCCATGGATCCCGCGAAATATGTGGGCCGGGCACCCGTACAGGTGGAGAGATTTGTAAAAGATTACGTTAATCCGGTACTTGAAGCAAACAGTGATGTGTTGGGAGTGAAGGCTGAGATAAACGTATAACACAGACAGTTACGTTCACACAAGTATTTGCCCGAGTGTTTTTTGTTTTACTTTTTTAAGCGGTCAGAGAGTAAGCGAAACTAATATATGGTTTGCGGGGTTTTGGCAGAGTGCAGAGCCCGCTGCATAATGGGCGGGGACTGTGTGAGCGGATATGAATAAAGGAGGAGTTTTACTATGACAGCACAATTGACAGAGAAATTTACCGGGCTCTTCGGCGAGGGAGGCGACATCCGCCCTTACTTCGCACCGGGCCGGGTGAACCTGATCGGAGAACATACCGACTATAATGGAGGTCATGTCTTCCCCTGCGCCCTGACCATCGGCACCTATGCCATCGTCAGGAAGCGGGATGACCGGAAGATGAGATTTTATTCAGAAAATTTTGCACAGCTGGGCATCATTGAGGGATGTCTCGATAATCTGGGCTACGACAAGGCTGCGTCCTGGACCAACTACACCCAGGGTATGGTCTGGACTTTTATGGAGAAAGGTTACACCCTGGATACCGGATTTGACATGCTGCTCTCAGGAAATATTCCCGATGCATCCGGCCTGTCCTCATCCTCATCCGTTGAGGTGGTGGCCGGCGTGGCCATCCGTGATCTCTACGGCTTTGATGATGTGACTATGACTGATATCGCACTCTTTGGTCAGTACACGGAGAATAATTACAACGGCGTCAACTGCGGCATAATGGATCAGTTCTCCATCGCCATGGGCAGGAAAGACCATGCTCTCTTCCTGGACTGCAGCGACCTTTCCTATGAGTATGTACCAATCCATCTGACTGATGAGAAGATAGTTATCACCTGCAGCAACAAAAAGCGTGGTCTGGGCGACTCCAAGTATAATGAGCGCCGCGCCGAGTGTGAGGAGGCCTTAAGTGAGCTTCAGACGAAGCTTGACATAAAGACTCTGGGTGATCTCACCGAGGATGAGTTCGAGGCCAATAAGTACCTGATAAAGAGTGAGGTCCGGCAGCGCCGCGCGAAGCATGCTGTCTATGAAAACCAGCGCACCCTCAAAGCTGTTGAGGTCCTGCAGAGGGGTGACCTTAATGAGTTCGGGCGGCTGATGAATGAGTCTCACATTTCCACTCGTGACGACTACGAGGTCACCGGGATCGAGCTTGACACTCTCGTTGAGACAGCCTGGCAGCAGGAGGGAGTCATCGGTTCCCGCATGACCGGTGCCGGATTCGGAGGCTGCACGGTTAGCATAGTGAAAAGCAACTGCGTAGACGCCTTTATTAAAAATGTCGGTGACACCTATCTTGAAAAAATCGGCTACGCCGCAGATTTCTATGTCGTAGAGATAGGTGACGGAGGACGTGCATTATAAGCAGTAAAAAAGTTTTGGGCGGTTCAAATACTTGAAATCGGATGCAAGCATCCATTTCAAGCTTATTTGACCCTGGTATCATCATATTAATACAATGGGAGAATAATATTTATGGTAGATATTTATGTAGCAAGGCTTGTGCAGTACGCTATCGATTCCGGGCTTATTCCGGAGGATGAGCGTATTTACAGTACAAACCGTATTCTGGAGTGCCTGAAAAAGGATGACTATGAGGTTCATGAGGCGGTAGAGGGTTCAATCGACCTGCCCGACACTCTTGAGCATCTGCTTGACTATGCCTATGAGAATGGCGTCATTGATGACAACGGCGTGGTGACCAGGGATCTCTTTGACACGAAGCTCATGGATTGCGTCATGCCTCGGCCCGCTGAAGTCATAAAAAAGTTCCGGTCCGATTATGAGATCAGTCCTGAGCATGCCACCGATGAGCATTACAGGTTTTCTATGGCCACCAATTATATTAGGAAGGACCGCATTGCAAAGGATATGAAGTGGAAAGTGGCCTCTGAGTACGGCGACATCGACATCACGATCAACTTGAGCAAGCCGGAGAAGGATCCCCGTGCCATTGCCGCAGCCAGGACCGCAAAGCAGTCCGTCTACCCCAAATGCCAGCTCTGCATGGAAAATGAGGGTTACGCAGGACGCCTGGATCACCCCGCCCGGGAGAACCACCGCATAATCCCCATCACAATAAACGGCAGCAGGTGGGGTTTCCAGTACTCGCCCTACGTCTACTACAATGAGCACTGCATAGTCTTTAACGGTGAGCACATACCAATGAAGATAGACCGGGCGGCTTATCGGAAGCTCTTTGACTTTATAAAGCAGTTTCCCCACTACTTCCTGGGTTCCAATGCGGATCTGCCCATAGTGGGCGGATCGATATTAAGCCATGATCATTTCCAGGGTGGCCATTATACTTTCGCAATGGAGAAGGCGGGACTGGAGAAAAGCTTTGTGATCCCCGGCTACGAGGATATTGAGGCCGGCATAGTCCACTGGCCCCTCTCCGTCATCCGCATAAAAGGAAAGGATGATGAGCGGGTCATCGATCTGGCGGATCACATCCTGAAAAAGTGGAGGAGCTACACTGACAAGGATGCTTTCATTTATGCCGAGACCGACGGAGAGCCTCATAACACCATCACGCCCATCGCGAGAATGCGGGACGGCCTTTTTGAGCTGGATCTGGCTCTCAGAAACAACATAACGACTGAGGAGTACCCCCTGGGTGTCTACCATCCCCACGCCGGGCTCCATCACATCAAG
>JAJPYU010000015.1 GCA_021204765.1 Clostridiales bacterium | reverse complement strand
ATATTAAAAGCAGCTATCTTTGTCCAGCTGTTTTAAACAGATAGTATTACGGCGGATTTTTGATATAATACTTTTAAGAAAGAGAGAGCGCAGACATGAATACATTAATCGCATACTTTTCACTTTCTACCGGAAAGGATGTCCGGGTATTCTGCACCAGCGGATCCAGCGGCCCGGAAGGTTCCCAGAAGGCAGTTACCGAAATCTGCAAAGGAGCAAAGATGCATCCGGCCATTCGCCTTGCCAGCCAGAGTGATGACGAAATAAAGGCGTGGCTTGCATGACAGAGATAAAACAGCTGCAGGAGAACGAGATTAAGGCAATATATAACGAGCGGATGCGGCACGATTTTCCCCCGATGGAACTGCGGCCGTATGCTTCCATGAAAAAGCTGGGCCGGGATGGTCTGTATTCCGGCTACGGTTATTATGAAGACGGCCGGATGCTGGCATACGCCTGTCTCTATACCGGGACAGAATTTTATCTGCTGGATCTGTTTGCCGTGCTCACGGAATATCGTGACAACGGGATCGGCAGCAGATTCATCAGGGAACTGAATGAGCAGCTCCCGGCAAAGTACGGCACCTTCATAGAGACAGAGAGCGCATCCCCCGGGACAAAGGAAGATGAAAATCTCATTCGTCGGAAACGGATTGATTTTTATCTTCGAAACGGCGCGCAGCGTACCGGGCTGCGGAGTTTTCTCTTCGGAGTCAACTATGATATTTTATTTTTGCCGGCCTGCGGGGCAGAGCGTTTAACGGAGGACCGGCTCTCCCAGGGACTGAAAGATCTCTACATGCATCTGTACCGTCCGGTGTACGGCAGGCTCTGCAAAGTTTTTGACTGAAAAATACTCAGCCTCTTTATGGGAATCTGCAAATGCCATAAGGGGGAAATCATAATGACTACGTGAAAAATAATGTATAAGTAAAATATTATTTCTTGCGGCGGAATCCGTCAACTTTCTTTACGAATCCGGGATATTTTTCGTAGTATTTGGCGTCCTTAAATGCAAACATGCCCTTGTCCTGTTTGACGACCCATTTCTTCAGCGGCGTCTCTGTCAGCGGGATGCAGATCAGCATCATAATGATAAAGAGACAGACACACCAGATCCAGTCATGCAGTGTGACATTTTCAAGATGGGCGGCAATGTAGACCCCGGCAGGGAAAAACAGCATCCAGGATGTCGCTATTCCGGGATGATAGAAAGACTTTTTGCCTTCATCCTTCAGCCAGGACCAGGTGAGGATGCCGGCTCCGGTATGGACTAACACTTCAATAAAGCTCAAAAACATCATACACAGGGCGACTGCGTTGGAAAGATTTGCGAAGAAGCATAAAATAATATAGATGAGCGGGATCCACTGCAGCCCGATGTTGGTGATCATATCTGTCAGGCGGCTCATGGGATACCGGTCCAGTTCACGCCCTTCACCTTCTCCCGGCCCAAGCAGAACATTGTAAAAATGGTGCAGGCCGCCGGGGAATTTCCACTCCTCCAGCACATGAAACGGCATCGTGACTGCCACAAACACTGCGCCGAGTGCGCCAAGGGGCATCCTGTCCCAAAATATGGCGGCAAGAGCTGCGGCGGCTACACCGGTGATACAGATAAAAATGATCCAGTTGATATCACACCATTTGTCTAATTTTTTGGCCATTATTATTCCCCCTCTTTTGCTTCCTTCGCTGCTTTTTCTGCTTTACGTTCTTCCCACAGCTGCATAATATATTCCTTTTTATAACCGTACAATTCTTCCTCCTCAAAGGCGTAGGGCGAATTCTTGTCCCTCATGACAATTATGGGAATGATGAAGGTAAGCAGCAGCAGTGCTATAGATCCCGGTATGCCCCACCAGAGCTGGCTGGCCTTCTCCGGGATGTAGGTGCACACATACCAGATATAAATGATAGCCACAGGGGTCTGCAGAAATACGGTGGCTGCCAGTCCCGGATTGTATTTCTTCTTCAGCCGTATATTCATGGCGATACCGTGACCTAGAATCTGCCACAAGCCGGCAAACACCTGACAGGCACCCATCCAGATGAGATTGGGGAAGAAGATCGGGATTATATAGCTGAGATAACAGAAAATGACATTGCTGACAAAGCACTGCCGGGCATTTAAGGGATACCTCTCAGGATGCTCCGTCTCACCAATACCGGCCATATTTGATATGAGGGGGAATCCTCCGGGAAAAGCGTATTCCTCAAATTGGTGCACCAGCATTCCCATCCAGCTGAATATCAGCAGTATCCTTATCATACTCATATTTCTGGCACCCCATAAACCCATGACAAAGGAAAGGCCTATGAAAATGACACCGCCTATATAGTACCAGTTTCTCCTCCAGAATTTCAATGAAGCCACCTCCTGCTTATTTGAGAACCATAAGTTGACAAAAAATCACTCTATTATTATAATAAACGCAAGAGCATAAAGTCAACAGACTGTTTGGGCTTGATATGTTTTATAGCAGTTTAGCGAAACGTGTTTTGCTTTAAAACCAACAGATTGCTTTCATTTGTTGAGGTGATTAAGAGATGGAGAACCAGAGAATTCGAGTGAGCAAGGCGATGCTGAAGTCAGGGCTCCTGACATTGCTGAGGGAAAAACCGTTGAACCAGATTTCCGTAAGTGAGCTCTGCAGTGTGTCCCAGATCAACCGGACGACTTTTTATAAATACTATGGGTCACAGATGGATCTTTTAAATGATGTTGAGAATGACTTTCTCACGAAGCTGGACGGAGATCTGAAATCAATCATTGCGAAAAGCGAGAATGCCCTTATCTCTGTCTTAAATCACTTATATGAGCGGCGGGAGATATTTTCTCTGCTGGTGGGTTCCCTGCCGCCGCAGGATTTCGCAATGGATTTATTTGCTATACCGAGCATAGGGACTATTTTCCAAAACATGACAAATGAGGAAAACTATTCGGAAACTGAATCAAAATATATCCGCCGGTTTGTATTTCAGGGAACTTTTACAGTGCTCTGTGACTGGCTGTGCAGTGAGGATCCGGAACCTGTGGCCGAGATCGCCGGGATTTTGATGGTTCTCAGGGAAAAGATTATGTGAGCTTTCAGATGTAAAACTAATGCTGGTGGAACGATTTGGTTCTATTGACTATACACAGGCGAAGAAAGATGTGGAGCAGTTTATAAGAGATAAAGCGTCTCTGGACGTGTGGAGTGCGGACTTTTTCAGACAGATTACGGATGGCCTGACGGAGGAATGATGTAATATAAGATAATTGGAGAAATAATTCTCCGGCGGCAGCGGGCCTGATCTTTACAGAAAATCATGTATGATTGAAGTGATCTCCTCCGTCGGCTCGGGACAGCCGGAGTTGATCCATTCCCTCATCACTGCGTAT
>JAJPYU010000013.1 GCA_021204765.1 Clostridiales bacterium | reverse complement strand
GTTCATTATTTTAAGGAGGGCACCGCGGCTTCGCTCGCCCATAGCGAGCTGCATGTAGGTCACGATATCCTTTGCGATCCAATGATCGAAGATATTCGGGATATGCTCCTTTGAGACAAAGGGAATGTTGTACTCAAATAACTGTTGGATCAACAGTCCGGGCTGTGAATTGGTGCGGAAAAGCACAGCCATCTCCTCATAAGGGACACCTCCCTTTGCAGAAAGCTCCTGAATGGTCTTTATGATATAGAGATTCTCTTCTTTCTGGGTGGTAAATGTCTCAAAGATGGGAGGGATCCCATCGGTGGCTGCCGCCTTAATATCCTTGGGAAAGCGTGTCTTATTATATGAAATAAGGTTTCCGGCAGTTTTCACTATCTCTGTTCCGGAACGATAATTAGTCGAAAGGCAGATGGTCTCGGCTCCCGGATAATCATTTTCAAAGTTAAGCATGATCTCCGGCTTAGAACCGCGGAAACGGTAGATAGACTGATCATCATCACCTACTATAAACAGATTGTTGTGCGGCATGGCAAGCATGCGTACGATATCATATTGGAGCTGATTTATGTCCTGGAATTCATCTATCAAAATATAAGGATAGCGCTCCTGCCATCCGGACAGAATGTCCGGCCTCTTTTCAAAGAGCTCCTTTGTGAACATGAGCATGTCATCGAAATCCAGCAGGCGGTTGGATGAAAGGCACTCCTGATAGGCATCATAAATCCTGCGGAAGATATCCTCTGCGCAGGAAGCGGAATAATAATGTGCCACGTCGATGCCGCTGTTTTTTATAAGGCTGATCTCGCCCAGGATATTCCGGATAAAATCCGTCTCATCATCATACTCCAGCCGCAGCCTGTGAATGTACTCCCGGACAAACAAAGTCCGCTGCTCCTCCTTTGCGATCTGGGAAGCGGTGTATCCGTATGCCTGTTTCAGAATGTGAAAAAAGACAGCGTGGAAAGTGCCGAAGGTCACGGGAATCTGCTGTCTGTCCATTAAATAAAAGAAGCGTTTCTGCATCTCGGCGGCGGCAGCGCGGGAAAAGGTGATCACCAGGATACCAGTCGGATCAATGCCGCCCACGGAGATCATCTGCCGGACCCGCCTGGTGATCACAGTAGTCTTGCCGGAGCCGGGCCCGGCAAGTACAATGGCGGGGCCGTCTCTGTGTTTAATTGCCTGTTCCTGAGCCTTATCTGTTATCATTATAAATTTAACCCGCTGTTCACACGGCTCCTCAGCTACGCATGCGCAATCCCACCCGCTTTGCGTGCTTTTCCGCTCCTTTCGGAGCTAAGATTGCTTATGCGTGTTGAGGTCGCCTGTTACACAGGCTCCAGAGATAAAATACATATGTATACAAGCAAGCTTGTAACATATGCATTTTATCCCTGTACCCGTGTGAACAGTGACTATCCCATCTCGTCAAATTCTTCTTCATCCAGTATCTCATCGAACCTGTCGATGACCGCTTCAAACTCCTCATCAGTCTCAATATTGTCAATGGAGGGGTTGCCCTCTTCGTCCTCGAAATGGCGGTAAAAATACACGTCCTCCCCGCCATCCACGGGACAGACCGCAATATAGTCCTGTCCGCCCACCTCGAAGATCTTCATGATCTGGAACTCCTCGAAGCTGCCATCCTCCAGTTCGACCCGGATAAACATTTCTTCGGGATCAATGACATCGTCATCCACCACCGGGATCCTCTCTTCGCTCATATGTGTGCCTCCTTTATTTTCTCTAAAAATCCATAGGGTACATGAAGATCGCCAAGATGGATATCGGGCTTCGAGGCTCCATGGAAATCGCTTCCTCCTGAGAGGAGCAGGCCGAAGTCTGTCGCAATACGGCGGAAACTCTCCTCGTCACCCGGCTTATTCCTGGAGTAGACGGCTTCGATGCCATTAAGGCCCACGGCTTTCATCTCAGTGACCATCATTATGAGTGTCTCATAGGGCAGCTTATACAGGCAGGGATGCGCCAGTATGGACAGTCCCCCGGCTTCCCGGATCAGCTCCACTGCCTCCATTGGCGTGATCTTGTAACGCTCCACATAGCAGGGACAGCCGTCTGCTATATAATTATCGAAGACATACTTCACGTCAGGTGCCTGTCCTGTCTCCACCAGATAACGGGCCATATGGGGCCTGGCAACCACGGAATCGGGATATCTGGCATAGAGTTCTTCTGCGGTAATACCAAAGCCTGTCTCTCTGAGCTTTTTTATCATTTTCAGGTTCCGTCCGTCCCGGTTGTCCCGGAATACCTTAAGCTGCGCAAGCAGTGCCTCACAACCGGGATCTGTAAAGAGCCCCACCACATGGATTTCCTCGTCGGCATATTCTGTGGAGAGCTCCACGCCCGGCACTGTCTCCACGCCGAACCTCTCTCCCGCCGTCTTAAATTCTTCCTGCCCGGCAACGGAGTCATGATCTGTCAGAGCTATGGCTGACAGCCCCGCTTCTCTCGCCGTCTGCACCAGTTCAGTCGGAGTAAGGCTCCCGTCAGAGCCGGTGGAATGTGTGTGCAGATCAATTATTCTTTCTGTGTTTGCTTTCATAGCTTTCCCATATCCTCATATATCTCATAGTAAAAATAACCGAAAATCAGAGAAAAGTCTACCTGATATTTCCATCTGCAGAAAAATACCCATTTGTCCCTAAGCAATATTTCCGGAAGTCTGCAGCGCCAGCTCCACAATCTCCTCCGCAGCACCGGGATTTATCTCCCGCCGCTGGGCATTGAGCATTTCTGCCTTCACTCTCTCATCCCGGCATTTATCCAGTGCCTTAAAAAGCTGCTTCCCGGTCTGCGCAGTCATGCTCATGCCGGTTTCCGAGAAAAACTTCCTGTTCTTACTCTCGCATCCCGGTATCGGCCTGATATGAATCAGCGGTACACCCAGGACGGCCGCCTCAGTGGAGCTTAAGCCTCCTGGCTTGGAGATGAGCACGTCACTGGCCGCCATGCAGTCAGACACCTTATCCGTATGCCTCAGCAACAAAACCCTGGGGCTTCCATTTATTTCCCTCTTCACCTGCCTGTAGAGCTTCTCATTATTTCCGCAGATGAAGATCAGATCCACCTCTTCATGCAGCCTCATGTATTTTGCGATCCTTCGCCCATATTTCCTCAGATTTCCGGCACCGATACTTCCGCCCATAAGCATGTAATAGCGGCGGTTCGTATCCAGACCAAGCCTCCTTACGGCTTCATCCCTGCCGGGATGAGTTCTGAACTGCTCTCTTACCGGTATACCGAACGGCAACAGCTTATCCTCCGCTATTCCATATTTTGCATATTCCCCGGTCAGTCTTTTCGAGGGAATTATGCAGTAATCGCATTTACCCTCTTCGGCAAAAGGTACGCAGGTATAA
>JAJPYU010000163.1 GCA_021204765.1 Clostridiales bacterium | reverse complement strand
CGGATATGTGCTTGTGAATATGGTCATGAATGATGACAGCTGGTATGTAGTCAGGAATACCCGTGGCGTTACCGGCTTTGTTGGACCGGGCTCCAAGCCGGTTCCCCTGACAGACAATGAGATGAGGCCCCTCGGCATCAAGGTCGAGAATTATGTCTACGACTTCAAGGTGGGCGATACGGTATTGGTTATCAGCGGAGTCTGGAGAGATACGGTCGGCATGGTGAGATCCGTAAATGGAAATAAACAGACCGTGACTATCAATGTAGAATTATTCGGGCGCGAGACCCCGGTAGAGATAGGTTTTGCGGACATACAGAAGAAGTGATTATCAGATTAGGAGGAAATCGCAATGGCAAAGAAGAAAATAGAAGGATACATCAAATTGCAGATTCCCGCCGGGAAGGCTACACCCGCCCCGCCGGTAGGCCCTGCCCTTGGCCAGCATGGTGTGAATATCGTAGAGTTCACCAAGCAGTTCAATGCCAGGACAGCGGATCAGGGAGACATGATTATCCCTGTAGTCATCACAGTGTACGCTGACAGGAGTTTCTCCTTCATCACCAAGACACCCCCGGCAGCGGTTCTCATCAAGAAGGCCTGCAAGATCCAGTCCGGATCCGGCGAGCCCAATAAGGTAAAGGTCGCCAGCATCACGAAGGATCAGATCAGGGAGATCGCCAATACCAAGATGCCGGACCTCAATGCGGCATCCGAGGAGGCTGCCATGAGCATGATCGCCGGGACTGCAAGAAGCATGGGTGTCACAGTAGTCGACTGACCGGGACCGAAAGCACTTAACGAGCGCAAGCGAAGCGCAGAGCGAGTTTTAGTGCGAGGCCGTTCTGTGAGATTAGTGAATCCGAGCCGGAGGCGAAGGATGAACTTAGCGAACAGAACTTCCGCATTATATATTATATGACAACGTGGGAGGAGATTTTCTCCACTACTACCACAGGAGGTATAAAAATGAAAAGAGGAAAGAGATACAAAAAGACCCTTGAGGGCTATGACAAGACTCAGCTGTATGACCCGGAAGAGGCCATCAGGCAGGTAAAGCAGAATGCCACAGCGAAATTTGATGAGACCGTTGAGGTCCACATCCGCACAGGCTGCGATGGACGTCACGCCGACCAGCAGATCAGGGGAGCAGTTGTCCTGCCCCACGGCACCGGCAAGAGCGTCCGCGTCCTGGTTTTCGCCAAGGGCACGAAGATCGATGAGGCCGAGGCTGCCGGGGCGGATTTCGTGGGAGGCCAGGAGCTGATCCCGAGGATCCAGAACGAAGGATGGCTGGAGTTCGACAAGGTAGTCGCCACACCTGATATGATGGGAGTTGTTGGACGCCTGGGCCGTATCCTGGGACCTAAAGGCCTGATGCCGAACCCGAAGGCAGGCACCGTGACCATGGACGTGGCCAAGGCGATAAATGACCTGAAAGCAGGTAAGATCGAGTACCGTCTGGACAAGACGAACATCATCCACTGCCCTATCGGGAAAGCCTCATTTGGTGAGGATCAGCTGATGGAGAATTTCAGGGCTCTGATGGATGCCATCATTAAGGCCAGACCCGCAGCTCTCAGAGGCACCTATCTGAAGAGCGTGGTCATCACCTCATCCATGGGACCCGGAGTGAAAGTCAATACATTGAGATTAACGAACTAACGATACAATGATACCACGGATTACTCCGTGCTTTGCACAGCTCTGCATACACTCTCACTAAGCTCGCTTACGCTTGCTAAGTGTTCGTAGCATCGTAATCCGCTCATTTTTCTTCGAAAAATGGCTACTTACTCATGTTTTGGGCGGGGCTGCTGAGTGCCAGTGGCATTCGTGTTTGCAGCCGACCGGAGCGATAGCGTAGACCAAATGGTCGTAACTGGATGCAAGCATCCGTTACAACCCTATTTGACCCTGGTATCATAAAAGCAAATTGCCGAAGACAGCAGGTGCCGCAAGGCGTAACGATATGGCCTGCCGAGGGAATCCACAGGAATCACATCCCCTCTGTCTTTGTGCAGAGGGGTTTTCTTCGGTTTATAATAGAAAGTAAAGGAGGTGCACATAGTGGCAAATGTAGAATTGAAACAGCCCATGGTCCAGGAGATCGCCGGATGTGTGGACGGTGCCCAGGCTGTGGTAGTCGTTGACTACCGCGGACTGAACGTAGCCCAGGATACCGAGCTGCGTAAGCAGATGAGAGATGCCGGTATCACATACAAGGTGTACAAGAACACCCTGATGAAGAGGGCATTCGAGGGCACAGACTTCGCCCAGCTGGATCCGGTGCTTGAAGGCCCCAGCGCCATCGCCGTCTCTAAGGATGACGCCACTGCCCCGGCAAGACTCATTGCGAAGTTCGCCAAGCAGGCTGAGGCCCTTGAGTTCAAGGCCGGCGTCGTGGAAGGCGGATTTTACGATGCGGAGGGTATGGCAGTCATAGCGACCATCCCCACCAGGGAAGAGCTGCTGGGCAGACTCTTCGGAAGCATGCAGTCGCCTATCGCCAGCTTCGCAAGGGTCATCAACCAGATCGCCGAGAATGGAGGAGCCCAGGTTGAAGAAGCAGCAGCTGATGAAGCTCCCGCAGAGGCCGAAAGCAACTTAGCGAGCTCAAGCGAGGAAGAAGCAAAGCCTGAAGTGGTGGAAGAACCTACAGCCGTCGAAGCTGAGAGTGAGTCGCCTGAGTCGGCCGATGCGTAGAGCGAGCTTACACATTGAACACTTAGCGAGCAGAACTTCCCTGACCGAAAGCAACTTAGTGAAATCAAGTCGAAGACGCAGATTGAACTTAGTGCGAGGCCGTTCTGTGAGATTAGCGAGGTGTTTTCGAGCTTAGCGAACAGAACTTCCTTGTAAAATCAATTATATAATATTTAAAAATTATGGAGGATAATACAATGGCAAAGTTAACCACAGAGGAATTCATTGCAGCGATCAAGGAGCTCACCGTATTGGAGCTGAACGATCTGGTAAAGGCATGTGAGGAAGAGTTTGGCGTATCCGCAGCAGCGGGCGTGGTCGTAGCGGCAGCAGGCGGCGAGGCTGAGGAAGTCGAGGAGCAGACCGAGTTTACTGCGGAGCTGACTGAGATCGGACCCAATAAGGTCAAGGTCATCAAGGTCGTCCGTGAGATCACCGGGCTGGGTCTTAAAGAGGCCAAGGCAGTTGTCGATGAGGCTCCCAGCGTCATCAAGGAAGGCATCGAGAAGGCAGAGGCTGAGGATATCAAGTCCAGAGTCGAGGCTGAGGGCGGTGTCGTCACCATAAAGTAAGCAAATAGCTACTTTTCTGGCCAGAGCCGGGCATTCCGCTGCCGGCGCGGTGAAAATGAGTGAATTGCAGCAAATATTCTGCTGAGTATAGCAGCGGATCCCAATACCTGAATCCCCGCA
>JAJPYU010000104.1 GCA_021204765.1 Clostridiales bacterium | reverse complement strand
CACATTGCCGGTATCGAAATTGCTCACATCGAGGCTTGTCAGGCTGGTACATTGATAGAACATATTAGCCATGTTTGTCACATTGCCGGTATCGAAATTGCTCACATCGAGGCTTGTCAGGCTGGTACATTGACAGAACATCTCATACATATTTGTCACATTGCTGATGTCCAGTTTGGCAACATCCATACTTGTACATGCCTCAAACCCATAAAACCAATATGCTGTGCTGACCGGACTTACAGTATCTACTACGGACACACTTGTAATATCAGAACGATAAGAGTACCAGGGGACCTTGCTCTGACTATATGTATCCTCTTCTAATCCGGTATAGACTGCTGTTACCTTAAGATTATTATAGGTATCCCCAGTTTCCGGCATATCTTCCTGCTTATAGAATCTCAGGCTGTTGTCGTCTGCCGAATAAACAGCGAACGCAGTATCCTCCGCTTCATCCGACATCGGGATTACGGTATCCGCCGGGGCGATTTCATCTTCGCCGTCTGCATCTGCAGAGCATACCCCCGCATCCTCCTCTTCTGTCTCCACTGCGGGCTGCAAATCTTCGTTATCCGGCTGCGTCTCATCCGCCTTAGCGTCATAGGCGGACTCATCCCCATACGAATCATCGCCGGATGCGGCATCTTCCGTCTCCGGTGCATACTCCGCACCGGCATCTGTGTCATCCGCCTTAGCGTCATAGGCGGACTCATCCCCATACGAATCATCGCCGGATGCGGCATCTTCCGTCTCCGGTGCATACTCCGCACCGGCATCTGTGTCATCCGCCGCTTCTGTCTGGGAGGGCGTGGCGCCCGCATACGCAGAGATAGAAATATTTGTTGCCGCCATGGAAACAATCATAGTGAGACATATAACAATGGAAATAAATTTGATCAATCTGCTTCTTTTTCTCATATTCACTCCCCTTAAAAACGTCCGTGGACTAAAAATGTCTAATAACCCCTGTTATCATCTATAATCATAGATACAGGTATTTTACTAATAAAGACTATCTCTGTCAACAATTTGCAAGTGAGTATTTTTTAAAATTTTCTAAAGAATGCCTCTTTTAAGGCATTTTTTCTGTATAATTTTTTAATTTTCAGGCAATTTGCAGAAGATGTACGGGCGAAATATGCGATGGATGGCAGAAAGTGTTTCAGAAATATTACATTATTTTAAATGTCAACCAAATCAGATAATTATGGTTGACATTTTCCACTTTGACTCATATACTTTCCGAGGCAGGTGATCCGGCGATTGCAATTTTGCATTCGGATCATCGCATAAAAATGATGCCCCAAATATCGGCATCGGATTGGAGATAAGTTATGAAAAAGAAAATTACTACACGTGAACTGACAACCATGGCCCTGCTGGCGGCGCTGCTCTGCGTCTCGTCATACATCAGCATACAGCTGCCCATCTCCGCCGTGCCCATCACGGCCCAGACTCTTGTCATCAACATGATAGCCCTGCTGCTCAAGCCAAAAAAAGCTCCCATCCCTGTCGCGGTATGGCTGCTCCTCGGACTGGTGGGTCTCCCGGTCTTCTCCGGGGGCAGAGGAGGAATAGGCGTGGTGGCCGGAGCCACAGGAGGTTATATTCTGAGCTATGTCCTGGTCGTCTTTGTCATCTCCCTGATAAGGGGACAGAAAAACAAAGTATGGAGAAATCTCATCGCTGTCTTTGTGGGGGAATTCGTCATCTACGCGGTGGGTATACCCTGGATGAAAGTGGTCATGGGCATCGGCTGGAAAGCCGCCATCGTGTCAGGCATGCTGCCTTTCCTTATAGGGGATGTAATAAAGTGCATTGTCGCGGTGTATATCTGTAAACCGCTGTACAGAGTTGTAAATTATGAAGAGTTTAATTCTGCTGTACCTTCTGACAAAAAGTGCGAAAAATCAGAGGAATCTTCCCCTGGTTCCAACAATTCAGATACAGCAGATTAAGATATTTATAATTCTTCTGCGTCAAACGCTCTGCCGCCAGTATGGAAAACGTTGCTTTTCAGGCCCGCGCCTGGCGCTCCGCTGCTGGCGCGGTGAGCACGAGTATATTGTGCCAAACCAGGTAAATTGTGTATGGTTTAAAAATCTCTTGCAATTTCCAGGCAAGTTCTTTATAATTATGTTCGCTTGCTTCGATGGCTCAGTTGGCAGAGCGACGCACTCGTAATGCGTAGGTCGCGGGTTCGAGTCCCGCTCGAAGCTGATGAAACTCCCCCGAGGTCATTCCCCGGGGGAGTTTTTTAAAACTTCAGTTTCTCATTAATCTTGTCAATCTATTGCTGCACTTTTTCTACAAGCTCATCTGTTTCAGAATTCTTAGCCAGCTTGAGCATATCCGACCAAACTTCCAATTCGTCCAATAACATTCCCTTATACTGTTCGTTAGTCATTCCCATCTCTTCCATGTATTCTCCTTTCTCTGCCTTAGCAGATATTATCACTTGTTCTCGACAGCGACAATATTAGTATATTATATGTGTTCACATACGTCGACATGCTTTTTCTATTTCATCGAAAATAATCTCTTTAAGTACTGTATTAACAGGACGGCCTCCTGCATAGGATTTTATTTGTTCATATTGCTCCAAGCTAACCTCCAATGGTATTCTTTTAAGATTATTCTTTTTGTACTTATTTGCTGCTTTCATACTAGCTTCGCTATACATCTTTATAACACCTCCACATACATACTATACCATAGTTGTATATGTGTATACATATGAAATTTTCACAAAAATGTATATTTTTTTGTTAAATATGTATATAAAAATCGGAGCGCAAAATGCGCCCCGATACCTTTATTCTTTTCCAAAGAATTTCTTTTTGTGCTTATCTGCCCTGGAGTCCTCCGCTCCTCTGGCCAGCGTGTTCCCTGCCAGCACATCGAAGGCTCTTAAGGCATTCTTAGCGTCTGCGGAAAGGGTCGTGGGGACATCCACGATAAGGGTCACGTACTGGTCACCGCGAGAGTTCTTATTCCTAAGAGATGGCACTCCCTTGCCCTTAAGGCGTATCCTGGTATCTGACTGGGTGCCGGGCTTTACGTCGTAAAGGACATCCCCGTCCACGGTGGGTATCCTGATCTCGCCGCCTAAGACTGCCTGGGCGTAGGAGATCCTGGCCTGGGAGTAGATATTCACGCCGTCCCGCTCGAAGCTGGGATGACGGGATACCACCACCTCCACCAGCAAGTCGCCTCTGGGCCCGCCGTTTACTCCTGGCTCACCTTTATCACGTATACGCACACTCTGGCCACTGTCGATACCGGCCGGGATGTTCACCTTTATCTTTTTCCTGGAAGATACGTAGCCTGTGCCGCGGCACTTGGGGCACTTCTCCTTTATGATCTTGCCGCTGCCGCCGCAGTCGGGGCAGTCCCGGACATTCTGCACCATG
>JAJPYU010000136.1 GCA_021204765.1 Clostridiales bacterium | reverse complement strand
TGATTTCTCAAGAGTCCGTCCTATCTTCCCGGTCAGTCCGTATTCCAGCATGATCTCGTATTTTAATCTGTTCTCTGTCTCACGTATCAGAATCTGCGCCTGCGCATCTTTCCCCAGTCTGCGGTTCTCTGTCATATCCTCATATGCCTGTCTCCAGGTCATGTTGGGCGCGATAAAGAAGCTGACAAACTGCTCATCCGTCATCCGCTCATGCCAGTATGAAATAAAGCCGTTTTGGAAATCTTCCAGTGACCGGCCGGAGCCGCACTCCATGCAGTATTTCTGTATCGCAGTCCGCAGTCCGAATCTCCATGTCCTGGCGTTGAAAAAGCCGGCCCTGTGAGCGGCGTCCTGCACATTGTCTGAGAAGGCCAGCGTCTTCTTGTCATCATTGAAACGGGAGGCAAACATCTGGGATATACTCGCGCTGATCTCTGTAGCACTCCTCACGCCCATCAGGGACAGGCCGCGGCGGCTGCCGCAGAATGGACAGACATACTGTTTGTGTGACTTTGATCCGGAAGTCTTTATGGGAGATGGGATCATCACCTTTATCATTTTCGTGCCGCAGCTGACGCAGGTGTCCGGGCCCTCGTCCCCGGGAGCCACATTCAGGCAGTCAGGACAGAGTCTGCCGGGGATCATGCCGCTTATATGGCTGTCATGATCGTAGGGGAAAAGCATGACGATCCTGTCGTCCGCGCGGAAATACATGTTATAGAAGGCATCCATATTTGTCATGACCGCATTGTTCCGCTCGTTGAGCACAGACACCCAGCCTGTGGCTCCGCAGTCACGACAGTTCACCACAGGCAGGTATTCCTTCGCCTGAGTCTTATTCAGGTCGTGGGCTATCTCATAGCTGACATTTTCCGGATCGACCTTTGCGACCAGGCGGCGCAGCTCCCGCATCCACAGCTGTACATTTACATTCAAAAACGGCCGCAGCTTTCCCACCGATCCGCTGCGGGCATGTGAGATTAACGCAAAAAGTGAATTGATAAGAGATTCTGATACAGCACTGTTCGATAATTCCGGATAATGGGCTGACAGGGCCTCCGCTATGGCTGAAACCTGATAATACTGTCCTCCGGTCAGAGTAATGACCGCCTGCATAAAGCTGTGGTGCATCAGGCGATAACCAAGCTCGATCCTTCCGTCATCCGACAGGACATCCAGGTCATAATCCGGGAACCAATCTTTCACAGCAGCGCTCAGATAATTCGACGGCTCATCCTCAGCTGAGAGTCTGTCCAGTTCCATTATCTGTTCAGCATCCGGCATGGAAAATTCCGTGATCTCCCATCCCTCAAAAAACTCTTCCGCAGTCAGCCTGTCCTCTGTGATGAGGGCATCCCGGTCAAAGGGCTCGCCGAAAATTTCTGAGGCATATTCAATAATGCTGCTGTTGTCATCCTTTGAACCCATAGTGGCGGAAGTACCAATACAGCTAAGATAGCCGTCATATATTCCCAGACGGCGTTTCAGGCGGCGCAGCAGACAGGCCAGATCCGTCCCCTGTGCCCCGTCAAAAGTGTGGAGTTCATCGACTGCCACATATTTCAATGTCTCGGGATCATTATCCTGCCAGAGAAGACTGTCCTTCGGACGAACCAGCAGATAGTCCAGCATCTTATAGTTGGTCATCAGGATATCCGGAGGATTATTAAGCAAAGTCTCATGGTCTGTGATGACGCCATGCTCAGACATCATCCGGGACGCAGTCTTATCCTCTCCTCCCACATACATACCGACATTCACATTTCCGCGAAGCTCCCCACTCTCATGGATAAGCTCCGCGATACGCTTCGCCTGATCGGAGGCCAGGGCATTCATCGGATAGATGATAATGGCCTTGATGCCCGGCTCAAAGCGGTGATGATAACAGTATTCCAGTATCGGATAGAGGAAGCACTCCGTCTTGCCTGAGCCGGTACCTGTAGCGACAAGGGTAGACCTGCCGTCGTCTCCCACCAGCCGTTCAAACGCCTTCATCTGGTGGACATAGGGCAGATAGTCCGGATGAATCGCCTCAAAGCAGTCCGGCATCGTCTCCGCCACACGGAAAGGAAGGCGCACTGCCGCATAGGGCTCATGACAGACCGAGCCCTGCTTTTCCAACATCTTCCTGACAGAACCCTTAAAAGGCTCATTGGTCATGGGGAAAGTTGTCTCTATGTAATCCCCGATGCCCTTCTCCAGTTGTTTCGCAAGTATGGATGGTAACATGCCATGCACCTCCTCATACGTCTTCCGCCTTTATTCATGCCCTATAGGAACGATTCCTCACAGGTTTGTGATAAAAATAAGCTGCGAACTCATTTCGCAGTTACCTGCTTCTGTCAAATATGTTATACTGCCTGCCGCAGATACGCACTCAATGCATAGAGCGGAACATTTACCATCCAGTCCTGCTCGCGATAATCTGCCATAGATGTCCTTATGGCAATCTCCGGCTGATACTTCTGGCAGTACGCTTTCAGGCTTTTTGCCTGGAGATTATCCTCTGCCTTCACTTCGATGGGAATGACATACCCGGCTTTTTGTATCACGAAATCTATCTCCCCACTGGAATTTGGTGAGGAATAGTAATAAAGCCTGATACCTGATGCCGCCATTTCCTGGGCCACAAACTGCTCAGTCAACGCTCCCTTAAACTCCGTAAACACCCTGTTTCCTTCAAGCAAAGTCCTGGCTTCCAGTCCGCACAGGGCAGAAAGCAATCCCACATCGATGAAGTAAAGCTTGAAGATATTCATCTCCATATATGCCATCAGAGGCATGCCTGGCTTGCTTACCCGGTATCCCTTGTGGAGAAGCCGGCAGTCTGTGAGCCACTGGATAGCCACCTCAAAATCTTTTGCCCTGGCACCCTCTCTCACCATTCCATAAATAAACTTCTTGTTCTCCTTAGTCAGCTGCATTGGGATTGAATTCCATACCATGTTGATCCTTGGCACTGTATCCACCGGTGCGTGCTTTGAAAAATCATTGGCATAATAAGTAAGAAGCTCCATCTGCAGTCTCTGCACCTCATACAGGTCATCAGTTTCCATATAAGTGCTGACCACCTCCGGCATCCCACCGACATAATAGTATCTCCGCAACAGTTCTGAATATTTTGATGAAAATATCCGGATCATCTCGTAGTCGCCCTTTTCCAGCAGGTCAGCAAAAGTACTCTCCCCGGAAGCCATCAGAAATTCCCGAAAGGTCATGGGATACAAACTTAAAAAATCCACTTTCCCCACTGGAAATGATGTGCCCTGATGAAGGGCAATCCCCAACAGGGATCCTGCTGCCACTATCACATATTCAGGGGCATTCTCGCAGAAATATTTGAGACTTGTGAGAGCCCGGGGAACCTCCTGCACCTCATCGAAAATCAACAGGGTTTCTTCCGGTTCGATGGTAACAC
>JAJPYU010000277.1 GCA_021204765.1 Clostridiales bacterium | reverse complement strand
TTGGCTGTCTCGACTATAGTACACATGACCTCGATCGCCTTTGCGCCGGACACCGAATCACAGAACAGAGAGCTGGCCCTCAACAATGTGAGGGGGCGGATCGCGCGTTCGATGGCGCCATTGTCAAGGGGAATGTGAGCATCTTCCAAGAAGCGGATGATATGTTCCTTCTGGTTCAGGGCATACTGGATGGCGTCTTTCAGCCGTTCGCCCATCAATGGATCGTTGATGTCCAGGCTCTCTATGTAATTATAAAAGGCTTCGACCAACGGTCTCACGTCCTGGTCACGCCGAGCCTGACGTTCTTCAGCCGTAAGCGTCTTCAACGGCTCATTTGCGTTATAGATATCCTGGATATAGTGCAGGGCCTTCGCCTCTGGCAGTTCTGCTTTCGTCTCCTCATCCAGCATGGACAGGTCGATGAGGTCAAGAGACTGTACGAACCGCCGACGCAAGTGCATCATGCAGCCACACACTATGATGACGCCCAGTTTTTCACTCTCCAGAGTCTGGTAAGAACAGTAGGCATCACAGGTGATGTAGCCCTGGAAGTCCTCATAGAACTGCCGCAAGTGTTCCGTGGACCGGGTCAACTCGAAGCAAAACAGGATGATGGGAAATGTACCGGCGAGTTCACTGGTGGCGTGGACCCAGAAATAGCTCTGCCGTCCGGCTCTGCGGCCATCATTGATGACCTGTATCGTTGTCTCGTCACACTGCTGGTACGGAACAGTCAGCAACTGCGCCTTGAGATACTCGTAGATGGGTCTAAAGAATTCCTCCGCTGCACGAAGGCTCCAGTTACTCAAGAGCTGCCTTGATAAGCTGACCCCAAGGTCCTTGAAGAGTTTTGCGATACGATAGACAGGAAGCGCCATAACGTACTTCAGATACATGGTCCATGCCAGGATGGAAGGAGTCGCAAAACTGCGCAACCACAAAGGTGGCTCATAGTTTATGGTGACCAGATGGTGTTCAAGCCCGACGGAGATGACCGGGGTATAGAAGTCGTTCACATATACAGATTCCGGAACATGCTCCAGTGCAGAGTGTAGGTTCCATCCATAGATGCGCCAGTTGAACGGGCCGTACATTCGATTCAATTCCTCTATATCCAGCAGAAAAATGCTGTGATGAGGAAGATCAGAGAAGTCCCCTTTCTGCCACCCATTTGAACGCTTCCTTCCGTTGCCGTTGCCTTGACCGGCATTTTTGCCCTCCTTGGGGGTCTTGCCTTTATTTTCCTCAGCATTTGGGACATCGTCCACTGTCGCTTCATCTGTTTCTTCCTGGATAGGCACGGCATCCAGGACGTCTGCCGTCTTTTCAGTCCCCCTGCCAAAGATCTCCTTGGTCTGTAGCTTATTGATGTCGATCACATGGAGAAGGGTTACCTGTAATTCCATGTTCTCCTTCCTGAGGGCAGCGTTCTCATTCTCGAGTTTCTGGCATTCGGCCACCATGGTCTGTTCGATCTTATTGCTTTCGGCTATGTGAGCCTTCGCCTGTGTCAGTTCGTCCGTGAGGCCCATAATGATGTCGAGCAGTTCTTCGCGGGATCTGTCGGCATATTTTTCTTCAAATTGTTTGAGCCTCTCGGCGTCCATGGTCATCTCACCTCCTTCCACTGGTACCGATCATTCTAGGGAACAGCTAAGGTCACAATGCGCTTTTGGCCATCTTTACGATGTCCTGCACGACTGAGTGCATCTTCTCGATCTCCTGAGCCTGGAGTTCGATCTTGAGATCCCGCTGCCGAAGCAGCTCGTTAAGTTCATCATTTGTCTTCTCCAGTGCCGCAATTCGTTGTTCTGCCTCACTGGCTGACCCGGAACTAGTTTCCGGGTCTTTCTTTTTGCGTCCTCGGCCTGCTGTGGGGACGATCTCTCCGGTGTCCGGGTCGATCTTGCCGATGATCTTCCGTCTTGCCCGGGGCTGCTTCTTTTCCTTGTCCCAGTAGGATTCGGACTCATAGACGTACACGACTCCGGTCCGATTGTCCCTGCATTTGACGATGGATGACATAGCCTCACCTCCTAGTGAGTATTATATGCCTTCCAGTCCTATTTGTCAATACATAATAGGGTTGTTTACAAAAAGTTCACAGTCCTAGCATAGAGCCGAAAAAAGCAGGACGGATGCGGCGTCCGTCCTGTAGTGCTAGAACTGTATTCACTTACGGATGGTGCTCTCAATGGTGAAGCCATCCATTAGCCGGTCGTATTCGTCCCATGTAAGCGGCATGGCCTCGTCCGCTGTCCTCGGCCAGCAGTAGCGCCCGATGCTCAGCTGCTTCGATACCAGGACGAAGCCGTCTCCCTCATACATGATCCCTTTTATCCGGTCCTTCTTCCGCCCGCAGAACAGGAACAGGGTCCCTACTTCCAGTGGGTCCAGTCCGTACTGCAGCCTGACCAGGGCTGCCAGCCCCGTAGCACCACGGCGCATGTCCGTACGTCCAGGCAGGACATACACACGGCGGATATCAACATTACGCTTAAGCATCCTGCACCGCCTCCAATAGCTGACACAGGAACTGCGCATCTGCATTAGCGAAGAGACTGACCGTTGCGGTACCGACCTGGATCTCGGCTGCAGGCATCCGGCTATCTCCAGCTTTACCAGGAGACCCGAGTGTCGACCGCCGTCCCTTCGGCGTGATCTCCACGAACATCCCAGCACCAGTAGCACAGAAAGCAGAGGCCATTCCGCCTGTATTGAACATTGGGTCTACCCTATGTACCTCAGTCACCATATGATAATAAGCGCCCTCTGAGCATCCCTCTGCGGCACAGAACTCTTTGACCGTCTGGCCGTTGTCCAGCCGCCGCTGGATGATCTGTTTGAATCGTTGGATCCGTTCTGCCTGTGATTCCCGCATGATATTACCTCCTTAGCACGTAACCATTTACAGCTACCTACAGGATATCATTTGGGGACACAGGTTCCTAGACGCATTATTATTTACGCTTACCGCAGAGCGTATCTACCCCTTGATAGATGAGGAGATGTTCGCTGTCTTATACAGTGATAACCCGGCTACCAGACCCAACACGTCGGTCAAAGTCATTATTGCTGCACTCATTAATTAAAGAGTTCTTTGGCTACTCGGATGATGAATTGGTAGAAGCTCTGACTTACGATATCCGGCTCCAGGTGGCCATGCATACGACAAGTTATTGGGATCAGCCCCTCACTGATAAGACATTAAGTCGATTCCGGAAACGTTGCTATGAGCATGAGATGGAGACCGGTGAGGACCTCCTGAAGGAATGCATCTTGAAGATCAGTGCTCAGATAGCCCTGGAGATGAACATCTCTGGCCAGCTCAAGCGGATGGATTCCATGATGATCAGCAGCAATATCAAGAAACTCAGCCGGATGGAACTCATCTACACCTGCATCAGCAACCTGGCTAAATA
>JAJPYU010000166.1 GCA_021204765.1 Clostridiales bacterium | reverse complement strand
CAGCCGGACGTCTGGTAGGTGTCGGTGTCGGAACGGTCTGTGCCGTACTGGGAATCGGACGGGCAGTAGCACTTTGCAACAGATTATCTGCAAAACATATTGCCGACATAGTTCATGAATCCCCCATCGGCATTTTCGAATAGCTGAAATGGCAAAAATCCGGGGTATACTTTACCCCGGAATAATGGCCTTATATGACCCAGCCGCTGTTGTCGATCATCAAAAAACGGAATGCTATGTTTGTCGAAGCATTGTCCGGCAATTCATTATTTATCAGGGGAAAAATTCCTGCAGAATTCCCTGTAATTATAATCCTTCTCCGGACGGCAGAGGACGGCGAAATCGATGGAGTCAAACAGCCGGCTGCTTCCCTCCCCGGCATATCTGAAATCATGTATGGCCCGGTCAAACAGGTCAGAGACAACAGCCGCGTCATTTCCGAACACGCCGCAGCCAAAGGCTCCCAGGATCAGGTGGCGGTAACCCTGCGATGCCGCTGCGAGAAGCATCCCTTCAATCCGCTTCACATACATTTCTTCATACTCCTGCTGCGACATGCCCTCCAGGCCGAAGCGTACCATGGGTGCCGCGCAGCTCATGACGGAAATGGGAAACGGTTCGGCAAGCAATTCTCCGGAACTGTCTTTTATAACCTCCACCTTCGGGGAGATCATGACGGCATCGGAGCCCATATGTGTCTTGCGCGCATTATTATAGTCGTAATATTTCTTAGCCTCATCGCTCTCCAGAGACAGCAGAAGAGAAGTCCTGCGGCAGAGATCCTCTTCCTGAGCCCCGGCTCCCTGCCTGGTGCGTCCGCCCGGCTGGGTGGCACTGGCCATGTTCAGGATCAGTATCTTTGGATCAGGATCGTCTTCTCTTATCAGGGCCTCATAGCTTTTCCGCGCCAGGGCGAGGGTATCAATGTTCTCACAACCTGTACTGCAGCGCAGAGCCTGTGACGGATCCCCGCCGGCTGCAGTCTCCTGCTCCTGTCCGCGCAGTGCCTCTATATCCTCCGGCAAAAAGACCTGCACTTCTCTCATCTGCTCAGCCGTAAATGCCGGTCTGATCTTATGACCGTCCTTCTCATAACTGCCTTTTTCCAGGATGTCCAGTGTGTCTTCCAGGATTTCAATATATTTTTTTCTGCGCATTTCCTTTTGCTGCTCCCTCTCCCGGATCTCCTCCTCGGAGAGCCCTTTGTATTCTGCCTCCCGCATCCTTGCGGCCATTTGTTTTAAACGATTTTCATCCATGCCATTCATGAAATCTGTATTTATCTGCTTCTCAGCCATTGCTTTCCCGCCTTTCTTTTAATTTCCTGAATACATCGTCACAGCCTTCCCGGATGTTTAGGACCGCTACACTGTCAAAAGCGGTGTGGCCGGGATTGATCTGGATGACCGGCGCTTCCGGGTTTCTGTAATTCCAGTATACTCCCCCATAATTGCCGTGGGTGCCGATGGCGAGAATGAGATCCGCCTCTGAGATCCATTTCCTTGCTTTCGTCACGTCCACATCCCAAAGCCCGATATGACTGTAAAGCGGCCAGGGCTGTATCTCGCCGCCACAGGACTCGCAGCGGGGCAGGTCATCCTGGTTCCAGATCTCGTAGGTGTCGTAATGCCGTCCGCAGTTTGCACAGCAGTTGACCTGGAAGCTTCCCTGGATCTCCGCCACATTCCTGGATCCCGCTTTCGTGTGCATACAGTCCACATTAGTCGTGATGATCCCCATCAGCTTCCCCTCATCCTCCAGTTCTTTAAGAGCATAATGGCTGAAACTGGGATCATAGAAAAACATCTGCTGCCGGAAATTATAGAGGAAAGAGTTCTTTCCTTCACCGGAACCCCTCCCAGCACCGACTCGAACACCCGAAAAACGCATCTGTCCGTAGGTGACGCCTCCTCCGGAAATGGATATGCCCGCGCCGGTCGTCGCCACGATCGCACTGCTGTGGTCTATATAATCTGCCAACTTTTCAATCTTGTCCATATCCTGTCCACTTTTGAAAATACCCATAAGTTCATCTCCTTATCTGCAGTCTGCATTCATAGCGCGGCAGTCTAGTTCCCGTTTAAAACCGCTGCCAGTACTTCAGCGGCGTCTGCCCGGATATTCAAGTCAGCCATGCTGTCAAAGGCTGTCGGCGACGGATTGATCTGCACCAGCTTTGTCTCAGGCCTTATGCGGCTTAAATATTCCTCGCTGCGGAAGCCTGTGGTCCCGATGATCAGCACCAAATCAGCCTCGGCGATCATCCTAATCGCTTTCTGCATACCTGTCTGCATGGCCTCGCGGTTGATCCCCTTCTCCTGGCAGAAGCTGGCCGGCATCAGCGGCCCTCCGCATTTATCACAGCGGGGAAGTTTTCCTTCATTCCACACGTGATAATCGTGATAACGCTCCCCGCAGTCGATACAGACATTGTCCCGAAAGCTACCCTGAAACTCCGCCACATTCTTCGACCCGGCTATGGTGTGCAGGCAGTCCAGGTTCTGTGTGGCGATGCCGTAGAGCTTCCCCTGCTCTTCCAGCTGAGCCAGCTGCTTATGGACAACGCTGGGTCCTTTAACAAAGGTCGCGTCCAGGAAAGCGTCCTTCATGATCTTGTAGAATTTCTCCGGATTTTTGCGGATATACGAGGCGGAAAATACGCGGCCGGCGTTCATCAGTCCCACGCTCTGCTTCAGCCTGCGCATCCCATAAAGATATGAGATTCCTGCGCCGGTGACGGCAACAGTTTTCCCGCTTTGATCCATGTAATCCTTCAGTTTTTGATATTCTTCTTTCATAATCATATCCTCCTCATATAATCAGCTGTTTTTCTTTAAAATTCAAGGTTTTTACTTGTTGCTCCAATCAACTTTTGCGTAAAATATTATATTGTTGCCCGCGAAGCGGGCAGATGCGGATAAACATCCATATTAATCTGCAGATCTCAGTCACATGGCTGCGTATACTTTTTATCCCTCAGCTCGCGCGCTACAAAGATGGCTGTCGTGACAACCGCTACGGCGTCAGCTATGGGCCCTACATAAAAGACTCCCTCGATCCCCATAAAGAGGGGAAGGATAATCAAAAGCGGCAGAAAGTAAATGATCTGCCTGGACATGGACAAAAACATCCCCCTTCCCGGTTTTCCTATGGACGTGAAGAAATTGGAGGAAAAAGTCGGGAGGAAATTCACAAAGGCCAGACACAGGAATATCCTCAGATATCTCACTCCAAACTCAAAATATTCATCTGAGCCGGCTCCGAACAGGGCCATAAGCTGATGGGGGAAGCACTCATAAATTATGGTGGCCGCGATGCCGATCACAAAACAGCAGGCAATGGATCGGAGATAAGCGTTCTTCACACGCCCATAGTTTTTCGCCCCATAGTTAAAGCCGGTGATCGGCTGCATTCCCTGGGAAATACCGC
>JAJPYU010000258.1 GCA_021204765.1 Clostridiales bacterium | reverse complement strand
AGTCCGATGTTGATCCCGATGAGCTGGATATGATAATGGATCTGGCCGAGGATACAGCAGGAGATGACCTGGATTACTACTTCATGGATCTGACTTTCTGGAAATACATTACCTCCAGCGAAGTCGATCAGCTCACCGAGTCCCCGACACCTATCAAGGTGACCATCACTATTCCCGAGGACTACAGGGGTGGCGTCGACTACTTCATGATCCGTGTCCACGACGGTAAGGCTCAGGTGCTTGACAGCAAATACGACGCCGATGCCCAGACCGTCAGCTTCAAAACTGATCTCTTCTCCACCTACGCCCTGGTTAGGGTGAACAGCACTGGTTCGCAGGATGAGACAGATGAGACCGGTGACGGCACAGGCGGCACCGATATTGGTGGTGGTACTATCACCGACAATGGAACAGGCAGTACTACCGGTACCACTTCCGGCGGCAGTACCGGCGACAACAGCATGACGTATCTCTGGATTCTCATCATCTGCATAGCGGCGGCAGCAGTGATAGCCGTTATCGCAGTACGCAGGAGAAAGAGAGTAAGCTAATCTGTGAACCCGCATCTGTGGGGTGTAACAGGCAAATAAACGAGAGAAGCGTTGACTTTCACTCGGGAGGAAGCATGCTGTACATGACTAAAAGAGCATAAGCCTGCGCATTTTCCCATAATTATGACACCCGCCCCGGAACCTGATGATTCGGAGCGGGTGTTTTTTGTTGGCCGAACGGAAGTTTGATAAACTCGACCCGGGGCGCTTGCCGTTTGCATTAAAAAATACGCGGAATGTAGTAAAAAGATGGCGAAATTCATGCGCCAAAATCTTAAAATTTTTTCTGAAATCTGTTATATACCCAAAATATATATTAAAGTGGTTGCATTTTCCTTCATAACGTACTATGATAAAAACAATATTACGGTAACAGACATATTGCGCTTTCTTATAGGACACAGCGATTTTTAAAAATCCGGCATCCGGGTGCCGTAATTCCCGGAGAATTCAGGAGGAGAAGATATGCGAAAAAACAAAAATGGGGGGGGCATCACGCAGAAAGGATATAAGTGCGTCCGTTCGCTTCTGGCAGTAGTTCTTGCTGCCCTGCTTATGTTTGGGACTTTCGGCACAGCTTTGGCCGAGGATCTGTCAGACGTCAACATCACCAGTGAAGAACAAACTGAAAATGACACAGACATTCAGGATGAGGGTGAGGAGCTGTCCGGTGATGATTCCGATATTGATGGAGATACCGCTGACGGATCGACTTCTGATGATATTTTTACCGAGACCACCGATGGTACCGGTGAGGATGATCCTGCCGCTCCCGCTGAAGAGGGAGATGCCCTTGATGGGGAAACCGATGAGGAAGAACCTGATGCGGAGGAGGAAGATAATCTTATTGCTGCTGCCTCCATCGAGCCTGATGGAAAAGCCGAGTCAGAGTATACCCTTGAACTGGGTGACAGCCTGGTAATTCCCGGTGTAGAAGTCACAGATAACAGTGGCGGTGCGCTCAATGTTGGGAAATACTATGAGCCGGCGTCCATGGTTGAGGCGGATAAAAGTTATGTCCTGATGAACTGCGAGACTTCCTATAGCAGTTCCGGTACGGTCAAATCCTATTACATTCTTTCAAATACTACGGCGACCACAAGCAATGGCAGCAATACAGGAATAGCTTTTACTTCCGTAAGTGGCGGTACATACAGTGGGCTTGAGTGTATAGAGCGAACAGATGCTGATCCGGTCACATGGTCTAAAAGTGATGCTGAGAGTGGAAAATACTATCTGCAGACCACAGTTGAGGGAACCGATGCCAATGGCAACCCTGAAACGACAACCAGATATGCAGGCACTTCTTTTAATTCAGACTATTCATCCAGTGTTTGGGATGAGGGACAGGCGGCAGGCGACCTTTCACTGACAGATAAGGACAGTGCGACCGCTTTCAGTGTGTTGAGCGCGGGCGATGATTATTATTACCCCGGAAGAGGTTATGTTTTTTTAGAGGGTGAAGACAGCGGCAGATCAAATGTCATAGCATATGACAGCCCTTCGGCGGCGTCTTTCGCTATCAGCTGGTGGCCCGGAGATGAGGCATATATCTGGTATTTCTGCACACCCTGTATAGTGGTAACTCCCAGTGGCAGTACGGGAGATTACACGATAACAGTTGATGACAGCACGGTAACAATACATGTCAGTGACCACCATGCGGAGTCTGTAGATCCTGCCAATACCACTATTAACCTTTTTGATTACTGGATAACAGATGGTGACAGCAGATTTGAACCTGACTATTTCTCTGTCTCGGACTTTACCAGTGGAATAAATGGGACCGGTTCCAGTGGATCACATACACTGCTGTTTTATAAGGATCATGATGGAATCGGAACTAATGGTTACTATAATGATTACGAATATTCCAAGCTATACAAAGGCATAGTCAGCAGTACCCTGGGTGATGATGGATATCCAATGCTCAATTCCACGGTCACATCATCGAGTGAATCCCTGGCGTATCTGTTTAATCCGGACGAGACATCTCAGGCGGGCAAGACGACATTCACCGATGTCAGGGGTCTGCTGCAGAAAGATGACAAAGGTTACTATTATTATGATTCCACGCAGAACTTTGCTGAGTTTGACGAGGAAAGCAACGCTTTCACGCTTTATAATGATTGGAAAGTAACAGATAATGGTGAAGGGCAGTTTTTCCCTTTTAATAAATACAGCGAGTTGTCCCAGTCCACGGACTCATACAGCAATGATGTGAACCATTACTTTGGAATGACCATGACTACCAGCTTTACCCAGCAGGCGGGAGGCAAATCACTCTCCACCGGTGAGGATACCACCTTTGAGTTCAGTGGTGACGACGATGTGTGGATATTCATTGACGGAGTGCTGGTGGCGGATATCGGTGGTATCCATGACAAGGCCAGTGCAACCATAGATTTCTCTACAGGAGAGGTGAAGGTGAGAGTGAGCACTGCTCCTGAAGAAGGGGAGTCATCGGATAGTGGTTTTACGTATGGTTACAGCACCAAGCTCTATGACGCGTATGAAGCTGTCGGGAAAGAGAATACTACTACCTGGAATGATGAAAACAATCCCACCACATTCGCCGAGGATACTACGCACACCCTGAATTTCTTCTACCTGGAGCGTGGCAACGGAGCGTCAAACCTGGCACTCACGACAAACCTGGAGACCTCACCTGAGTCTGAGATCATTAAGACGGATCAGGACGGCAATGCGGTGGAAGGTGCCACTTTTGCAGTGTATGCCGCGGACAGTGACGGCAATTATACAACTGAGAGCAACACCTCAATTACGTCTGCTCAATTGGATGAGGAACTGGCCAAATCAACTGGCGGCTATTATTATGACAATGACAGCGGAAATATCTGCGATTCCAGTGACGATGTCG
>JAJPYU010000055.1 GCA_021204765.1 Clostridiales bacterium | reverse complement strand
CCTGAGCCACCGGATGTGACGGCATGCGCACTGCCACGGTATCCAGGCCGCCGGTGGTATCATAAGGTACTACCTCACTTTTGTTAAATATCATGGTAAGAGGGCCGGGCCAGAAAGCATCGGCCAGGGCACGGGCCCTGTCAGGAATCCCTGTTGTGATAAGCGTGAGTGCGGAAAAATCCGCTATGTGCACGATAAGCGGATTGTCCGATGGCCTGCCCTTGGCGGCATAGATGCGTTTTGCGCCCTCTGCATAAAGGGCATCGGCACCCAAACCGTAAACTGTTTCCGTGGGAAAAGCCACAAGTCCGCCATCCTTTATGATGGCTGCCGCCTCAGATATTATATCTTTCTCCGGATTTATCGGATCTATTTTTTTAATTCTTGTAATCATAGATAAATAATGTTATGATACCAGGGTCAGAGTCAGAGCGATCCGTGATACCATATGATCAAACACATAACAACCAAAAGGAGGAAACGATATGGCACAGATAACACAAGATACAATGATCGGCGATCTGCTGCGTGACCAGGAGCATATAGATGACATCGCAGAGGTTCTCTTCGGCATCGGCATGCACTGCCTGGGGTGCCCGGCCTCGCAGATGGAGACTATCGCCGAGGCAGCCATGGTTCACGGCATCGAGCCCGAAGAGCTTGTGGAGCGCCTGAATGCGGTTGCTGAATAATTAAGTACAGTTCACACGCTTTTAATCATCCAAGTCCCCGCCGGAATAAACCGACGGGGACTTTTTTAAGTGATATTCATCTACAGCTGTGCCAGAGTGGATATAGCCTTATCGCGTATGATCAGCCTGCCATGCTCCTTTGCATAAGCCTCCAGCGCATATGCACCCCGGTATCTGTTTAAATATCCCCCGACTGTGTGTGTAATGCGGTTAAACTCCTGGGGAGTATTTTTCCCGCAGTGCATATACAGCAGATACACACCTTCCTCTTCATCCCTGTATAGAGTGCTCTTTCCTAAGTAAGCCGCATCCACAGCCCTGGCAGCCGGTATGGCTTCCTCCATATCTGAGAAAGCGAAAAGGCTTGCCAGGTCAGCGGCCTTCGCCCGCTCGGATGCATCCTCCGACGATTCCCGTGCGGCCAGCTCATCCCTTATCCGTGAAAGCAACTCAATGAGCTCCTCGGGAATATCAGGGGCGGCATCCATCAAGCCACTCTCTGCCACCGGGTAATCATCACCAAAATGTGTAAACTCGGAAAAGCGGGTGTCCAGCTCCTCCGGAGTATCCACTTTCGTGATGATAAGAACTATCTGCTCCGATGACATGGGGATGGCCTCTATCATGATGGGGATGTCCTCCACATCAAATCCGTAATCATGGGAAGCCTGCTCCATCATATCACGAAAGAGTGCCCTGGCTTTCTCAGAGCCATAGGCCAGCTCAGCGAGCCGGATGTGACGGGAAGCCAGATCCTCTCTGGTGAGAGTACAACGAATCTGCTGATCATTAAGTTTTTCTATCTTCATATCATCACTTCCTCACTTTGAAGTAGATAATAACAAAAATTACAGAAGATATCAATAATATATCAATAAAAAAATGGTTGAAATCCGTTCTGTCTTATGTTATAAATATTTTATAAGCATTTTTGTTTCCCTAAGGGACAGAGTCTTTGTCCGATTCTTTCGGATCACTTTTTATATCCCCGTAATCACAAACTTACGAAACACTACGGCTCTGCCCTTTTGGAAGCAGAGTACTTTGACATTAACCTTTTGTCTGCACAAATTACATACTTGAAATAAAAATGCTTTTATCACCATAATGCAGGCGTAAGGGAAGGAAAGGAGGGCAGAGATCAGCGACGTGAAAATCTCAAAATGGATCAGTGTCATGAAATATTGCAACGAAAGGAGCGTGATAAGTAATGGGGGTGAAAATGGAACACTCGTGACCGCATCCTGACAAGATCACACGCTACAATTTACTATCGGACGGGATTTATATATCACATAAAATCCTCCCATGGTTTGCAAAGGAGCGATAGAATGTCTAAAAAGGACAAAGAAAATGTATATACCCTGACAGCTGAACTGCAGAATTACAGCCACCAGGGCATCCTGATCCGGCTGGATGACCAGCCTGACAGCCATGAGACTCTCACCGACACGGTGAGAGTCCGTGAGGATATCACTTACATGAGGGATCATACCTCCGGTGTTGACCAGCCGGAAGGAACCGGCCAGCCCGGTTTTCATATTTAGATCAACTCCTTCTGTTTACATTTTTCTGCTGTAAATCAACGGCGGGTGGGGATGCTGTTCACCGGCATCTCTCACCCGTCATTAACTCTTTTTTATTTATTGCGATAACGTCAAAAATCGTGTATACTTGTAGCGGTGCGAGATTTCAGCTTTAAGAGGAGACAGTCATGGCATCCCACAGGAGACACAAAAAGAAAAAAAGAAGACAACATCTTATTATTGCGGTAATCGTCATAGTCATCGTCATTATCATCGTGGCAGCCATGGGACTGGCCACAGTCTTCAATAAATATTCCCCCTCTAAGACCAGCTCTGACTACGCATCTTTCTATGGGCTGGACTCAGATGATCAGATTATCGTCAATATGGATCACGAAATCCTGGACGGGAAAGCTCTCTATATTGATGGGGAAGTGTATATCCCCTACGGTCTGCTCCACGACAGGATCAATGCTCGCTTCTACTGGGACGATACTGAGGATATCCTGCGCTATGTCCTGCCGGAGGGCGTTGTCAGTGTCGATGCGGAGACCGCCGCCTACGCTGTCGCGAAAGAGAACAGGACTTTCGATCACACTATAGTGCACATAGAAGACGGTGAAATGTATCTTTCCCTCTCATTTATCGAGCAATATACTGACATCCGGTCTTCTTTCTATGAAGAGCCGAACCGAGTGGTGATCTCCGACAACTGGGATGAGGAGGAGTTTACTTTAGTCAAAAGTTCCGCCGCTGTCCGTGAACTGGGCGGAGTAAAGAGTGATATACTCACCAATCTGTCAAAGGGTGACAGTGTGACTGTCCTCGATGAGATGGATTCCTGGACAAAAGTCTGCACGGAGGATGGGTTCATAGGATATGTACAGAATAAAGTGCTGGGAGATACTTATTCCCAGATACCTGAGAGTGCTTTCGTGGAACCGATATATACACACACATCCAGGGACTACACTATTAATATGGCCTGGCATCAGGTGACGAATCAGGCGGCCAATAATTCCGTCTCATCCGTAATTGGATCCGCCACAGGCTTAAATGTCATCTCCCCCACCTGGTTTTATCTGGATGACGATTACGGCGGCATCGCATCCCTGGCCAGCTCTGACTACGTGAATTATTGCCACTCACAGGGCGTGGAAGTCTGGGCTTTGGTCAGCAACATTGAAAATCCCGACGTGGACACCACTACAGTCCTCTCAGT
>JAJPYU010000229.1 GCA_021204765.1 Clostridiales bacterium | reverse complement strand
TCCGAGCCGTCACCAGCTTCACCGCTGCCGCTTCCGATGCCCTCGTCAGTATCCGAGCCGTCACCAGCTTCACCGCTGCCGCTTCCGATGCCCTCGTCAGTATCCGTGCCGTCTCCCGGTGTGGGCTGCAGGGTCTCATCCTCTCCGTCGGCATTGTCGTCATCCTCATCATCGGAAATCTTTTCCCAGACAGCGTAGAATACGTTGTAATCAGACATGCTGACTGTGGCAGTCACGGAACCGCCGCTGACGTCATAATAATTTCTATCAGTGTCATACCATCCCACCAGCTTATAACCGGCTGTGTCTTCCACCTCAAGAGTAGCCTTCACATCATTTTCTTCGCCCTCATTGTCTGCCACTATAAAGCTCTTGTTCAAATCCGCATCTGAGGGCAGATTTATTGTGACCTCCCCGGTGGCGTAATTAAACTCAACAGTATAATACAGGCTTGTGCTCATATAGCCGCTGGTATCAAAGCTCCCATATGTGGAATTGCCGCCATCCATATCAAACACCACTATTCCTGTGGGATCATAGAAGATATTGGAGCGGGAATTGGTGTAGTCGGAGGTATCCTGCACACAGACATACCAGCTGGTTGTTCCATCCTCCAGAGTGATTGAATAATATCCGGCAGCTCCGGTGGCTTCGTTCAGGGAGGCATCATCTCCCACTTCGGAATCCGGTATATATTTGAATGGGCAGTAATCCGTATACTCGGAATTAAAGACGTATCCCTCGGAATCTTCACCGGAGAAAGCTGAGGTGAAATACTTTATGGGGATCAGGTAATATACTTCGCCGTCTGTATCCGTAAATGTCAGCGCATCAGAGATTCCATAGTAGGTCTTTACAAAATTATCGCTGTCTTCTGCGATCAGTTCATCCTTCGCCCAGGGCGAGAAATCTGCCTTTTCTTTATTGTTATTGTTCCAGAGGTAGAGGTATAAATACTCATAGGTATAAGTCACTCCATTGGTGTCTGTAATTTTTTCCCCAACATTATTTGTCTCAGTATTTGAACCGACGTAGAAGATATTAGAGCGAGGCCATCCCAGGTCATTGCCTGAAACAGAATTAGTACCGTCATCCTGCACTCTCACATACCATACACATGTCCCATCCTCCAATGTCACCTGACGGTATGAGGCCTCCCTGACAGCATATGTGATCGATGCGCTTTGACCCGTCGGTATATAGCTGGTACTGGGGATAAAATGGAATGGGCAGAAATCCTTATAGAAAGAATATCCGTCTGATGACGCAAATGCAGATTCGAAATAGGATATCGGGATCAAATGATAAACCTTGCCATTGGCATCTGTATATGAAAGCGCATCATCTATCCCCATTTTTGTGATCCTGAAGTTTGTGGGATCATTCGCTGCCGATGTTGAATCTGCCCAGGGCGAGAAATTTGCTCTTGCCACATCATTCTCATTAAAAAGATAGAGATAGAAATGCTCATATTGATAGGTCGTACCATTATCCTCAAAGGTATCACCGGATACGGTAGTCGCGGACTCGCTTTCATTATAGTAGATATTAGAGCGTGCGCATCCCAGGTCACCATATGTCGTGTTCGCAGAATATGAGCCTGTGTCCTGCACCCTCACATACCAGCTGGTAACACCATCTACTGTTATAGAATAGTAAGATGCCTCCCCTGTTGCCGCTTCAAAACTTGCCGTTGTATTGGCATTGGGTACATATTGAAATGGACAATATGAGGTATAGTGTTCATTAAATTTATATTCATCAGCTGACAGGGCATTATCAAAATAACTGACCGGGATCAGGTGATATGTCTGCCCATTGTCAGTATAATTTAATACATCGGTAATATTTCCATCAGTGGTTGTAGTCCTGACAAAATTCTCAGCATCTGCATCAGTCGGATCGCTGTCATGATAAGGAGAAATATTGGCTCTCAAAGTGCCGCTCTTATTTCTGATGTACAGGTAAAAATTCTCATAAGTGTATGTGATGCCATCAACAGTAAAGGAATCTCCCACGCTGCAGGTACTGATCTCAGGCTCTTCATCTAAAAGCGGGTCGTCCAGGCACTCTGCCACTGTATAGTCTTCCGTCCCCTCTGCTAAGCCTGACTTTTCCGCTCCCTCTGCTAAACCCGGCTCATCCGCCTCTTCTGCTAATACGGATTCTGCTGTCTCATCCGACAAGCCGGTCTCTTCCGTCTCATCGGATAAACCGGACTCTTCCGTCTCATCTGACAAGCCGGTATCTTCCGTTTCCACCGTTATGTCGGACTCTTCTGTATCCTCTGACACAACAGCTTCTTCTCCCTCATACCGAGCCTCTTCATCCATACCATTATTTTGAGTGAATCCATCCCCGTAATCTTCCTGAACAGGCTCTTCTGCCAATCCTGACGCTGGGAATCCGCAGAGCACTACTGCCGCTGCGACGATGCAGGCGGCCAGCCTGAATTTTATCTTAGCTGTGATACCACGACCCGATCTCATAAGTCCACCCCCGTCTATCTGCTCCGTTAATAGTCGGTAAACCTATGAAAATAATACAGAATTACGGGTAAAATGTCAACAAAAGAGAATCACGTATAATATGATACCAGGGTCAAAAGGTCATACAATGGATGCTTGCATACAATTGTATGACTTTGGGGTCTCCGCTACCGCTCCGGTCGGCTGCAAACACGAGTGCCACCGGCACTCAGCAGCCCCGCCAAAACATGAGAAAGAAGCAAATTTGACCTTTTTTAGGTCAAATTTAGCGGATTTCGAATGTTTTGAGGATTGCGAGATGCTACGAACACTTAATGAGCGATAGCGAATTTAGTGAGAGTGTATGCGTTAGCTGTGCGTAGCACGTAGCAATCCGTAGGTATCATCCCTTTTGACCTTAGCATCATACAATTGACATAACAGACAAAGCAACCCCCTTAAAATTTTGTATACTGTGCTAACTTCATTCACAGATTGTTAACCATTATAATCATTCTGAATTTGCTCCTGCATGTGGCAAATTATATCTTGCAGTATAATTCCCCTCTGTGATATAGTTATCAAAAATGAAGCAAAAATATGATGACACCAGCATCAAAATATGAAACAGCAAATCTTATATAAAATCAAGGAGGGAATCTCATGACACCTATGGGAAAATACTATGAGGCCACGGCACAGACTATCATGAAGAATTTTAAGAAGCGGGGCTTTGAAGGCTGCTACTGCGCTACTGCGGCGGAGGCCGTAGAGAAAGCCATGTACATCGTGGAGCCGGGAATGAGTGTATCATTCGGAGGGAGCATGACCCTTGAAGAGTCCGGCGTTATGGCGGCTCTTAAATCCAGAAAAGACATTACCCTGCTGGACCGCTCCCTCGCCGCTACTCCCGATGAGATCCGTGCCATCTATCTCAAGGCCCTGGCCTGCGACTGCTATTTTATGAGCACCAACGCCATCACCACGGACGGAGTCATGGTAAATACCGACGGCACCGGGAACAGAGTGGCCGCCCTGGCATATGGCCCAAAGAATGTGGTCATGGTGATCGGTATGAATAAAGTGGTCCACACTCTGGACGAGGCATTCGACCGGGTGAAATGCGTGGCCTCTCCGCCTAACTGCATTCGACTGAACCGTCAGACCCCCTGTGCCGTTACCGGAGTCTGCGGCGACTGCTACGGAGACCAGTGCATCTGCAGCCATACTGTCGTCACTCGCCGCTGTGCGGAACCTGGAAGGATAAAGATCATTCTTGTGGGAGAAAGCCTTGGATACTGAAATATAAAAATATAGAACAACGCGGATATTCAGATAAACCCGACGGAGCCTGTGTCAGATAAACATATTTTCACGGATCACCGGCTGATCTGTGAAAGCTATTAGTTTACCTTACACAGGCTCCTCATAACTTTTTTTATTAATCTTTACTCTCTAACCTGGCAATCCGCGCCCTCACATAGTCCAGCATCATCCTGGCTGTGGCGTCGGCGCCCAGCTTAGCCGAGTTGACAATGATGTCATAGTGGCGGGAGTCGCCCCACTTCCACTCAGAGAAGCGGTTGTGGTAAGCCCGGCGTATCCTGTCGATACGGATGAGTTCAGACTCGGCTTCCTCCTTTGAGATGTGGCGGTCCGCCATGATACGGCGCACCTTATACCCGATATCCCCGGTGACGAAGATATTGATAAGCCCCGGACGGCCCCGCAGGATCTCCTCTCCCCGGCGTCCCACTATGACGAAAGACTCGCCGGAATCGGCCTTTCTCCTGATCCACTCGTCCTGCTTCTCATTCAGGATGTCCTCCATGGAATTGCTGTGGCCTTTGACTCTTCTTGTTGTGATCACATTCTTTGGTCTCTCGTCAAACTCCATGAGCTCCTTCGGATCCATGTGCATCTCTTTGGCGATCTCCTTAATGATGCTGCGGTCGTACATTTTGATACCCAGCTCATGTGCAATGTACTCTCCGATCTGGTGCCCGCCGCTGCCGTACTCACGGCTGATCGCAATGATAAACTGTTTGCTCATATCTCAAACCCCCTTTTCTTACAGTATAACGTAACGCAGGAAAATCATCAACATGCAAATGAAGATAACTATGATCATTGCAGGGGCTGAGGCCTTGCAGTATTTCCCCCAGCCGATGACATAACCGTTCTTGGCTGCCACGGAGGTGCCCACCACGTTGGCTGATGCGCCGATAGGTGTGGCGCTGCCGCCGATATCCGTGCCCAATGCCAGGGCCCAGGCCAGGGTGGAAAGAGGCACGCCCATAGTCTCCGCCAGGGACTGTACTACCGGGATCATGGTAGCCGCAAAGGGGATATTGTCCACGAAAGCGCTGGCAATGGCAGATACCCAGATGATGATGGCGATCATCACCATGAAGTTACCGCCGCTGACCTTTCCGATGAAGTTTGCGATAAGCTCCAGTATATGGGTCTGCTCCAGGCCTCCCACGACAAGGAAGAGTCCCACGAAGAAGAGCAGGGTCTTGTAATCAACCTTTTTAATGATCTCACCCACATGCTTTGCGGAGGTGATAAGGGTCGCCGCCGCGATAACGCAGCCGATAAGCGCCACAGTAAGTCCGGTCCTGGCGTGGGTGACCAGCATAGTCACAGCCGCCCCGAAAATGATAGCGCTGATGGCGAAATCCCTCTTGCTGGTGATGGCAGAGCCCGGTGAAGGCATAGTGGACAGATCAACGTCGGCACTCTCATTTGCCTTCATTTCCTTGCGGAATACCAGGTAGAAATAGATGACCACTACGATGAGGCAGATTCCTGCGATGGCACCGGTATTCTTTAGGAAATCCATGAAGGAATAGTGCAGGGTGGTACCGATGATGATGTTCGGCGGATCTCCGCACATGGTGGCCGAGCCGCCCAGATTGGCGCAGAAGATTTCCGACAGGATCATGGGAATGGGGTTAAACTTCAGGAGCCTCGCCAGCTCCACCGTGACCGCCGCCAGGAAAAGTATGACCGTGATGCTGTCGATGAACATGGCCAGCACTGCTGCCATTATCATGAAAGTGATAAACAGACGGATGGGCTTATAATTGACCAGCTTTGCCAGAAGCATGCACAGCCAGCGGAAGAATCCTGCCCTGGCCATGCCTTCCACCATTATCATCATGCCTCCGATGAAGAGTATGGTGGCCCAGTTGACTCCCGCCGAGGAGCTCTCAGCGTTCTCCGAGGAGTACCAGAATCCGGGCGTGAAAATGGTCCTGACATTTAAGGTCTCCCACATGGCCGTGCCGCTGTGCATCAGTATACCGAAAACGATAACCAGAGTAGCCGCACCACAGGCCAGGGTGACCCACTGCCGCTCTATCTTGTCCGTGACTATGAGCACGAACATGACCACGAAAATGACCACTGCAAATACTTGTGCTGCTAACATTATTTTTCCTCCTTATACTACCTATTAGCATTATATACATAAAAGTTGATCGCTACGCACTTTGTGCCTTCACAGCATCAACTGTTGGAAAACGTAGTTGCTGACATCCACTCCCCTGGCTGTCAGGTATATCCTGCCCTCACTCATCTCAAGAAGTCCCTGCTCCTTAAGCTGTACCAGGGCATCCCCATATAAACTCTCAGGCTCCGCGTCAAACCTGTCCCTGAAATCATTCCGGGTCACTCCCTCAGTCATACGCAGACCAAGAAAAAAGAATTCCTCCATTTCAGTTTTGCGGGTTCTCTCCTCCGGTTCTGTCCTTTCGAAGGGCTTTGTCATATAATCGTCGAAGACTGGAGTGTTCTTAAACCTGATATTGTCGATCAGGGATGATGCACCCAGTCCCAGTCCCAGATAATCCTTACCGGTCCAGTAGCCGATATTATGTCGGCAGGCGTGGCCGGACCTGGCGTAATTGGAGATTTCATATTGCTGATATCCATGCTCAGTGAGAAGATCATGAGTAAGCCAATACATTTCCCGCTCTTCTTCCTCAGTGGGAAGAAGCATAGGCTCCTCTCCTGCTTCTCTTCTCGCTTCGTCATCGTGATAGCGATGGAAGAATGGGGTTCCTTCCTCGATGATGAGACTGTAAGCCGAAATATGCTCAGGCTTCATCATAACAGTCTTTTTAAGGGTCTCCTTCCATTCCTTTACGCTCTGTCCAGGCAGAGCAGAGATCAGGTCAACATTTATATTGGAAAATCCCGCCTTTCTGGCCACATCGTAGCTCATGAGAAAATCCTCAAAGCTGTGTATCCTTCCCAGCAGCATCAGCTCACCTCTGTGAATTGATTGCAGGCCAATACTCAGCCTGTTGACTCCTGCCCGCTTCATTGCCCTGGCCTTGGCGGGGGTCAGCGTCCCAGGATTGCACTCCCAGGTAATCTCCGCGTCGTCTCTCACGGAAAAATTCCTGTGTACGGCATCCATTATCCTCTCCATCTGATCCATGTCCAGGATAGAAGGCGTGCCGCCTCCCACGAAAATGGTGGTTACCTCCCGATCGGCATATTTTGGGGCGAGAGTCTCGGCCTCCTTTATAAGCCGCCTGACGTAATTCATTCTTGTGGCCTCATCAGTCGGTGCGGAGAGGAAATCGCAGTAATAGCACTTTCTCACACAAAAGGGAATGTGTATGTACAATTCCATCTCTCTCATTACAAATCTCCCTGCCTGCTGGCCACACGCTGCTCTCTGCTCTCATTCGCAATCTTCTCCGCTCCGGTCAGTGCCAACAAAAGTGCCACCGGCACTAAACACCGTACAGCGACGCATTCTAACGTATGCTATAACGCCCCTTACGCAGCTGGGATTGTTCATATTCGCAGAGGTTGCCTGTTTCAAAGGCAGCCTATTTTTTACTTTTCACACGGTAGCCTCCACCCTCATTCGCACTCCCGCACGTTACCGTGCTTTCTCGCTCCTTTCGGAGCTAAGACTGCTCGTGCGGGTGGAGGTTACCCTTTTTCACAGGTAGTCAGTGCATTTATATGTCTGCTTTCAAGCAAGCTTGAAGCATCCATCTAACTGCACTGGCTACCGTGTGAAAAGTAACGTCTATTTATCGTCAAGTTTCAGCACACTCATGAAAGCTTTCTGAGGGATCTCCACGCTGCCCACCTGGCGCATTCGTTTCTTGCCCTCTTTCTGCTTCTCCAGCAACTTCTTCTTCCGGGAAATGTCACCGCCATAGCATTTGGCCAGGACGTCCTTTCTCATGGCTTTTACGGTCTCACGGGCAATCACCTTGCCGCCCACTGCCGCCTGTATAGGTATCTCAAAGAGATGTCTGGGAATCTCATCCTTTAGCTTCACGCACATTTTCCTGCCGCGATCATAGGCGCTGTCCGCAAAGACAATAAACGAGAGAGCATCCACCTCCTCGTGATTTATGAGTATATCCAGCTTAACCAGATTGGATTTCACATAGCCTTTAAGCTCGTAGTCGAAAGAGGCATAGCCCCTGGATCTGGATTTTAAGGCGTCGAAGAAATCATAAATGATCTCGTTCAGCGGAAGGTCGTATTTAAGGAGAGCCCGGGTCTGCTCCATGTATTCCATGCTGATGTACACTCCCCGGCGCTCCTGGCAGAGATCCATGATGGGTCCGATATAATCGCTTGTCACCATGATCTCGGCGGAAACGAAAGGCTCCTCCATGTAATCTATCCGTGAGGGATCGGGATAATTGGAGGGATTGGTAAGCTCCATCTCCGTCCCGTCCGTCATATGTAACCTGTAGACAACGCTGGGTGCCGTGGTGACCAGATCAAGATTGTACTCCCGTTCCAGCCTCTCTTGTATGATTTCCAGGTGCAGCAGGCCCAAAAATCCGCAGCGGAAGCCGAAGCCCAGTGCCACGGAAGTCTCCGGTTCATAAAAAAGCGAAGCGTCATTCAGCTGTAATTTCTCCAGGGCATCCCTCAGGTCAGGGTATTTCCTCCCATCTGCGGGGTACAGCCCACAGTAAACCATGGGATTTACCTTCTTGTATCCCGGCAGAGCCTTGTCGCAGGGATGATCCCTGTCGGTCACTGTATCGCCCACCCGGGTGTCCCGGACATTTTTTATGCTGGCAGTGAGATAACCCACCATTCCGGCGGAGAGCTCGTCGCAGGGGATGAACTGTCCCGCTCCGAAATAGCCAACCTCCACCACCTCGGCGGTGGCCCCGGTGGCCATCATCCTAATGGGGGTACCTGCCCTCACCTTCCCATCCATTATGCGCATGAAAACTATAACTCCGCGATAGGAATCATAGACCGAGTCAAATATCAGGGCCTTTAAAGGTGCGTCCGCATCTCCCACCGGCGCAGGAATACGCTCAACTATCTGTTTTAAGACTTCTTCTACATTCTGTCCTGTCTTCGCTGAAATCCGGGGCGCTTCCCTGGCCTCTATACCTATGACATCCTCTATCTCATTAACGACCCTTTCCGGATCTGCGCTTGGCAGGTCTATCTTATTGATGACCGGCAGCACCTCCAGGTCGTGGTCTATGGCCTGATACACATTTGCCAGGGTCTGAGCCTCGATTCCCTGAGCCGCATCCACCACCAGCACAGCTCCGTCGCAGGCCGCCAGGCTCCTTGAGACCTCATAATTGAAATCCACATGGCCGGGAGTGTCAATGAGATTAAAAATATACTCTTCTCCGTCATCGGCCCTGTACACCGTCCGGACGGTCTGGGCCTTTATGGTAATGCCTCTCTCCCGCTCCAGATCCATATTGTCCAGCACCTGATCCTGCATTTCGCGGCTGGTTAAAAGTCCTGTCATCTCAATGATGCGGTCCGCCAGGGTAGACTTGCCGTGGTCGATATGGGCGATTATGCAAAAATTTCTGATGTGGCTTAGATCACTCACATGACGCCTCCGGTGATTGTGATAATATTATCAATTTCAAATGATTATAATAACACCATCCCTTAAAAAAAACAACTTTCCTATTTTACGAAGTTTTATGCGAAATTTAATTTATTTTTATTTAGATTGTTAAGCGGGAACAATAAAAAAACATATAAAATTATAGGGACGAGCGGCAGCCCGTCCCTTAAAACATTTTTAAAAATTAATTTACTCTTCGTCGGAATACACTGTCCTGGCTTCTTCCTCGTGCTGCGCCCTCGGTGCGGATGCCGATGCGATGGCTTTCATGCTCAGGCTGATCTTGTGATCATCGGGATTGAAGTCTACGATCTTCGCCTCGATCTCCTGACCGATCTTCAATATATCGGAGGGCTTGTCCACATGTTCTCTGGAAATCTGGGATACATGCAGCAGTGCATCCACTCCGGGTGCCAGCTCCACAAAAGCTCCGAAATCAGTCATGCGTGCGACTCTGCCGGTAACAATGCTGCCGGGAGCATACTTATCATTTGCGCTGTTCCAGGGATTCTCCTCCGGGAACTTCACGGAAAGGGCGATCTTCGTGTCGCGGATATCCTTTATAAACACGCGAACTGTCTGGCCTACTTTATAGATACGGCGGGGATTGTCCACACGTCCCCAGGACATCTCAGAGATGTGCAGCAGACCATCGGCTCCACCCAGATCTATGAAAGCACCGAAATCAGTGATATTCTTCACTGTGCCCTCGATGACATCGCCCACATGGATCCTGGCCAGCAGCTCTGCCTGCTTCCTCTCTTTCTCGGCCACGAGAAGCATCTTCCTGTTGCCGATGATCCTGCGGCGGCGGGGATTAAACTCTGTGAGAACGAACTGGATCTCCTGATCCTTATACTTTGAGAGATCCCTCTCGTAAGTGTCGGATACCAGGCTGGCAGGGATGAAGATGCGTGTGTCATCCAGCACTACACTTAATCCACCATCCAGCACCTGGGTCACAGGGCCTGTCAGTGTCTCGCCATTCTCATAAGCCTCTCTCAGCCTCTCGCTGACTCTCTCGGAAGCAAGCCGCTTATGTGTCAGAGCCACCTGGCCCTCACCGTCATTTACCTTAAGGACTTTCGCCTCCATCTTGTCTCCGGGGTGGACGACCTCAGTCAGGTCGACACTGGCATCGTTGGTATATTCGTTGCGTGTGATAATGCCGTCTGCTTTATAGCCTATGTTCAGGACGATCTCGTCCGGTTTCACATCAAGTACCGTGCCTTCGACTACCTCCCCATTTCTGATTGTTTTGGAATACTCATCCAACATCTGTTCAAAGTTTTCGGACATACTTTTGAACCTCCTCAATAATATAGTGCGGGGTGGATGCCCCAGCTGTAATACCTACATGATCAAAACGGGAAAAGTCTGTCTCTGTCAAGTCCTCTGGCGTCTGAATAAAGTAAGTATCTTTACAACTCATCGAACAGATCTCGTACAGCTTTCGCGTATTGGAACTGTCCGCTCCGCCGATGACTATCATGGCATCAACCCGCCGTGAAAGCTCCTCAGCTGCGTCCTGCCTCTCCCTGGTGGCAGAACAGATGGTATTGTGGATACAGATGTCTTTCCACCCAACCGTACCGTCTTCAATATACTCTTTTTTCTCTATAATTTCAACTAATTCTTTAAATTTTTTATGATTAAATGTGGTCTGGGCCACTATGCAGAGCTTATCCCCGGGAGTGACCTTGAGAGAAGCGGCCTCATCCGCATTGGAAATGACTGCGCAATGGGCGGCATCGGCCCAGCCAATCACGCCGCGGACCTCCGGGTGGTAAGGATTGCCGATGATAATGATAAAATAGCCGCGGCGGGAGTAGTCGTCTACGATAGTGTGGATCTTGCTCACAAAGGGGCAGGTGGCATCGACTATATGCAGGCCTGCAGCCGCTAGAGCATCATGCTCTGCGCGGGTGACGCCATGAGAGCGCAGGATGATCGTATCTCCGGCTGCCAAATCCTGTGCTTCCTCTAAGGAGTCCACTACATGGGCTCCTTTCTGTTCAAGATCACTGATCACCTGAGCATTATGAATTATTGGGCCGTAAGTGTAGACATTACCTGAATCAACCTCTTTATAAACTGTGTCTACTGCTCGATTAACTCCAAAACAGAATCCTGCTTTATCTGCTAACTCTACTATCATAGGTTTAGTTCTTTCTTTATATTTACATACGTGAGGTGTATGTGTAAGATAAGCTAGTGGTCTTCACAAATCAGCCGAATGATTTGTGAAAGCAAGCTTATTTAACACATACACCGCCGAGGTCTTCACTAAAGTTTAATTCTTTACCAGCTCCAGGATTGATTCCACTACCTCTGTGATATTCATATATGATGAATCTACAGTTACGGCGTCCTCTGCGACTTTGAGAGGTGCTATCTCTCTATGCATGTCGCGGTAGTCGCGCTCTTCAATGTCTTTTTCTATATCGGAGAGGTCACAGATCTGGCCCTTCTCGGTCAATTCCTTGTAGCGGCGCTGGGCGCGGGTATGGGCGGATGCTGTCAGGTAGATCTTCAGGTCTGCGTTGGGGAGGACGCAGGTCCCGATATCGCGCCCATCCATGATGACGTCGTTTTTCACGGCCAGGTCGCGCTGGAGGTCCAGGAGGTGGACCCGGACTGCGGCGTAGGTACTGACCACGGAGGCGGCGTTGCCGACCTGCTCCTGGCGTATGACAGTTGAGACATCCTCTCCATTTAAGTAGACCTTCTGGCTGCCATCCTCATAGGCCAGGGTGACATTTATGTCCGGACAGGCAGCCGAGACAGCCGCCTCATCTGCGGTATCGATGCCCTGTCTCAGGCAATAACAGGCCATAGCGCGGTACATAGCACCGGTGTCCACATAGAGAAAGCCAAGCTTCCTTGCCAATTCCTTAGCTATTGTACTCTTCCCCGCCCCTGCAGGGCCATCTATTGCTATATTATAACTCATACTCCAGTTCCTTTCTTAAATCTATGTTTTATTCACTAACTACTTTTACAGCAGCGTTAGCAGCGCGAGCGTGAGAAATAGTTCGTATTCCGGGTAATAGGAGGCCGCCGGTACTTAGCGACCGCATTTTGCGTAGATAATGAGCCGGATGGGTCGTGCTTGCACGAGCCCATTTGGCGAATATCCGGTCATCAAGTGACGAAGTCACGCGATGGTCGCTTATGTACCGCTGCGAGTCCGACATTAGCGAGATGCTGCGAACACTTAGCAAGCGAAGCGAGCTTAGTGAGAGCGTATGCGTTAGCTGCGTGCCCGGAAACGGACTCATTTTCACGTGAGCGCCTTATATACTAGTTAATCAAACTACTGAAGACCCTGCAAGGTGCCCCGTGGACCAGGCTATCTGGAGATTAAAGCCGCCTGTCAGTGCGTCCACGTCCAGCATCTCGCCGCAGATGAACAACCCTTTTACCAGCTTCGACTCCATGGTGGACGGGTCGACTTCTTTCACGTCCACGCCTCCCCGGGTGATGATGGCCTCATCCCAGCCTCCCAGGCCCGTGATGGTGCCGGGGAAGTGCTTAAAAAGCTCCACCAGATGCTTCCTCTCCTTTTTTGTGACACTGTTGGATCTCTTTTCCGGGTCTATTCCGGAGAGCTTTACCATTACAGGTATCATTGTCGAGGGAAGCAGCTTTCCCAGGGAATTCCTAAATGCCCGGTTGCTGTTCTCCAGCAGGTCATTCTGAATGCGGATATCCACGACGGCATCCTCCATGGCAGGCTTTAAGTCTATCTCAAAGCTGAGCTTTTTCCTAAAGCATTCGTCCGGGATCAGGCTGCTGGCGGAGATAACCACCGGGCCGCTGATACCCTTGTGGGTAAAGAGAAGCTCTCCGAACTCGGAGTATATCTTCCTGCGGCCGTCCTTCACAGTGAAATTAATATTCTTGAGGGAGAGCCCCTGCATCTCCGGGATATAGCTCTCCGCCGTGTTAAAGCCCACCAGTGAGGGGCGCAGCTCTGTGACTGTATGTCCCAGCTTTTTTACCAGATCATATCCGCTTCCGTCAGAGCCGGTGGAGGGATATGACCTGCCGCCGGTGGCTATGATCACAGCGTCACAATTAAATATGTGAAGATTATTCTCTACGCGGGTAATGCTTTTATCTGATTTACCTGCATCTGCTGACCCAATTGATTTTATTGAAGCATTGGAAGAAGTGTAAGCTACACCTGAGACTCTCCCGCCCTCAATCTGTATACCTGCGACCAGGGTGTTCAGCTTCACTTTCACCCCAACGCTGGCCAGGGCTTTATCCAGTGTCTTTATGACATCCGAAGAGTGATCCGAGACGGGAAATACTCTCTCGCCTCTCTCAGTCTTGAGCCGCAGTCCCTGCTTCTTAAAAAAGTCCATGACCGCCTGATTATCAAATTGGCTGACGGCGCTGTAGAGGAATTTATCATTTCTTGAGAAATGTGAAAAAAGCTCCTCCCGCTCACAGGCATTGGTCAGGTTGCACCGTCCCTTGCCTGTAATGTAGAGCTTCTTCCCGATCTTCTCATTATGATCAAAGAGGGTGACTTCATGCCCGGCCTTCCCCGCGGCGTAGGCTGCCATCATCCCCGCGGCTCCCCCTCCTATAACTGCCACTTTACTCATCGGTTTATATCTCCTGATGTAATATCTTTCCAACAGTATAATATTTAAAATATAAAAAAACAACCATAAAAACAGCACCCGCATCACCTCGGGAGGTCTTACATGCAGGTGCCGTTTTATAACTAAATTTTTAAATGTCATGCCTTATTTGGCATCTTCCAGGCATCATGGTCTGTGTGTAGCAGCTCATGCGACTTGTGGGACAGAGGTTTTTCAAAATAATCCTCATAAGCCTTTATCACTGAAGGATTCTCATGGGAGAACCTGATTGCATTGCTGCGGTCTAAAGCGTAGAGCTGCTCGCCGCGGACATCAGCCATCTCCACACCGTCCAGGATGGGCTGTCCGCCACCTCCTGCACAGCCGCCGGGGCAGGCCATGATCTCCACAAAGTGGTAATCCGCCTTGCCGGCTTTCACAGCCTCAATGACCTTTCTGGCATTGCCCAGGCCGCTGGCCACCGCCGCTTTCACCCTGATGCCGGCAATCTCCACCTCAGCTTCCTTTATGCCATCCATGCCGCGAACCACGGAGAAAGCATCTGGGTCAGGATTGTGTCCCTCAAGTACATAGTATGCGGTACGCAGCGCCGCCTCCATGACACCGCCTGTTGCTCCGAAGATAACGCCCGCTCCGGAACCTACTCCGAGAGGCATATCAAACTCTTCCTCGGGAAGAAGGAACGGATTAATAAGCTCTGCCTTGATAACACGATCCAGTTCTCTGGTAGTCAGGGCCAGATCCACGTCCGGTCCGGCTCCGGCATCGTTCATCACCGGGATCTCACGCTCTTTCTTCTTAGCCATGCAGGGCATGATGGATGCACAGAAGATCCGCGAAGGATCAACATCCAGCAGCTGCGCATAGTAGGATTTCGCAACCGCCCCGAACATCTGCTGCGGGGATTTTGCGGTAGAAAGGTTCGGAGTCAGCTCCGGATACTGGGATTTCACAAACCTCACCCAGCCGGGGCAACAGGAAGTATACATGGGCCACTGATAATTATCGGGATGCCGCATCCGCTCTATGAATTCGCTGCCTTCCTCCATTATTGTCAGGTCGGCAGAGAAGTTTGTGTCAAAGACATAGTCTACGCCGAGAGCCCTCACAGCCGCGGCCATACGTTTCTCCGTAGCCATATTCCGTGGGAGTCCGAGACCCTCGCCCCAGGCAGAACGGACAGCGGGAGCAATCTGCACCACCACGATCTTATTCGGATCGTGGACAGCATCCATCAGCTTCTCGCATTCATCCCTCTCGTGAAGCGCTCCCACCGGGCAGTGGGTGACGCACTGTCCGCAGACAGCACAGTCGACATCAGTGATCTTCCTGTTTTCAGCCACATCCACACTGGTCCGCTTTCCGGTATTTACCAGATCCCAGACACCCAGGGTCTGAACTTTCTCACAGATCTGGACGCAGCGCATGCACTTGACACATTTTCCGTAATTGCGGATAAGAGGAAATTCCCTGTTCCACTCCTTCACTTCAAAGTCACGCTTAAACGGCAGTCTGTTGATATTAAAGGTGTTGCACAGTTCCTGGAGAGTGCAGTTTCCGCTGCGCACACAGGCAGTACAGTTGGTATTGTGCTTTGAGAGGATAAACTGCAGGTTCATCCTCCTGGCATGCTGCACTTTCCCGCTGTTGGTGATGACCTCCATCCCCTCCTCGACTTTGGTATTGCAGGCTGCCACCAGCGTGTCTTTACCTTTAAGTTCCACTGAGCATATCCGGCAGGCCCCGATCTCATTGATATCCTTTAAAAAGCAGAGAGTCGGGATTTTGATGCCGACGCGTGCCGCGGCTTCCAGAATGGTGGTACCCTCCGGCACCTGAACATTTTTATTATTTATCTTAAGATTCACCATATCTCCTGACGACCTCCTCTCAGAACACTGCAGCCGTGACGGTCGCACCGCAGGCAGCGGCTCGCCTCACGCATCGCTTCCTCCTCGCTCATGGGAAGCTCCACACCTTCAAAGTTCGTCTTTCGGTCACAGGCCTCTTTCTCACGGATATTGATCCGTCCGCTGGCCACCTTGTCATTGAGCAGCGGCTCCGGTATATCCACATCACAGGTAACTGGATGATGATAGCCCAGATATTCATCGATATTTGCCGCAGCCACTTTTCCGCCCTCAATGGCACGTATCACGGTAGCTGATCCCTTCACACACTCGCCGCCGGCAAAAATCCCGTCCACGGCAACGGAACCGGTGCTGTCCGCCACGATCCTGCCGCGATTGACCGGGATACCGTACTCGGCAAAAGGTCCGGATACTATATCCTGTCCTATAGCTACAAGGATGATGTCACAGGCCATGCGTTCCTCAGGTTTGTGGGCGTTTTTCGGTGCAGGACGGCCGCCCTTCACCTCTCCGATGACCTGAGGCTGTACCCAGAGTGCACAGGCATTCCCGTCAGCATCGGCCTCAATATGCATGGGAGCATTTAAAGTGACCATCTCAACGCCCTCAGCCATGGCACTCTCGATCTCCGCAGGGAGAGCTGTCATATCTTCCTGCCGTCTCCTGTATACCACTTTAACGGATTTAGCTTTACAGCGGATCGCCGTCCTGGCGCAGTCCATGGCCACATTGCCGCCGCCGACTACGATAATATCCTTTCCGCTGTAATCAGGATAATCATTGTCTCCGATAGCCCTCAGCATCTTCACGGCCGAGATAACGTTACCGCTGTCCTCACCCTCTATGCGAAGCTTTTTGTCAGTATGGGCACCGATGGCTATATAAACCGCGTCATAATCGCTGCGAAGCTGCTCCATCTCTTTCGTGCCGATAGTTGTCTCAGTCTTCACTTCAATTCCCGTGGAAAGGATTGCGTCAATATCCTGCTGAAGCCTCTCCCTGGGGAAACGATAATTGGGAATACCGTAGCGGAGCATGCCGCCCAGCTGCTTTTTCTCCTCGAAAACCGTGCACTGGTGCCCCATCAGCTGCAGGAAATATGCCGCTGTAAGTCCGCTGGGACCGCTTCCTATGACTGCCACCTTTTTCCCGGTGGAAGGCCCGCACT
>JAJPYU010000050.1 GCA_021204765.1 Clostridiales bacterium | reverse complement strand
GTTTAATAAGCAGCCCAACCCAAAGAAAGTCCGATTCCTTTTTAAAGGATTCAGGGCTTTTTTTAAAATCGGCACCGATGAAATTCATCGATGCCGTTTATTCTGTCACATGATATTAAGCTGCCTGGTCCAGCTCCTTTTTGGCTTTCTCCACCAGGGTGGCGAAACCTTCGGCGTCATTGACTGCCAGGTCAGCGAGGATCTTCCTGTTGATCTCTACCCCGGCCAGCTTCAGTCCGTACATGAACTTGCTGTAGGAGAGCCCGTTCATCCTGGCCGCCGCATTGATCCTGGCGATCCAGAGACGTCGGTACTGCCTCTTCTTCTGCTTGCGTCCCGCATAGGATGAGGTCAAAGCCCTCATCACGGACTGCTTTGCCACACGATACTGCTTTGAACGCGCTCCGCGATAACCCTTGGCCATCTTGAGCACTCTGTTATGTTTCTTTTTGGCGTTCATCCCGCCTTTTATTCTTGCCATTCTATTTTCCTCCTGTACATATATCAGTGATTACATATTGCTCCGCGCTGATAGGATACCATCGGGTCTCCTCCCTGCTCCGCCCGTGCTGACACGAATCCCATGGGCACCCGGACCGTCCGGCGCCTTTCACGATCCAATATGATCACAGATACGGCATGATCTTCTTCATATTCTTCTCATTAGTCTTATCGGTAATGGTAGACTTGCGAAGATTCCTCTTCCTCTTGGGAGACTTCTTAGTCAGAATGTGGCTCTTGTAAGCTTTGTTCCTCTTTAATTTCCCGGATCCCGTCTTCTTGAAGCGCTTGGCTGCCGATCTCTTTGTTTTCATTTTAGGCATAACAATATCCTCCTTTGATCATTGACGCTTGGGGCTGACGACCATAGTCATGCTGCGCCCCTCCATCTTGGGATTCTTCTCAACAGTGGCGATGTCTGAGAGAGCATCTGCGAAATCAGTGATGATATGCTTACTGGTCTGTACATGGCTCATCTCCCTGCCGCGAAATCGCAGGGAAATCTTAACCTTATCACCCTTGGTGAGAAACTTTCTGGCCGCATTTATTTTGGTATTCAGATCGTTCACATCGATGTTCGGGGATAAGCGGACCTCCTTTAATTCCACGGTCTTCTGCTTTTTACGGGCCTCCTTTTCCTTGCGGCTCTGCTCATAACGATACTTGCCGTAGTCGATGATCTTCACCACCGGCGGGTTGGCCTTCGGTGCAATCTTCACCAGATCCAGCCCCTCATCCTGGGCAAGCATGTACGCATCCCTCGAAGACATGATCCCTCTCTGGGTGCCATCTGCCATAACTACGCGGACTTCTCTGTCCCTGATCTGCTCATTGATCTGTAATTCGCTAATGGTACTTTACCTCCATAAAAAATGTGGACAGTCAGACTGTCCACAACAAAATAAACACAAAAAACAGGTATGATCCCATCTGCTGCTTATTTAACCGCCGGTCACTGAAGCGTGCCGGGGTGAGAGTGGACACTCTGCTTTGTTTTCGCAACGATGCTATTGTCGCACGACCAGTCCCTTTTGTCAAGGGAAATATCACTTTTTAAACAACTTCATCATGGTCTTATACTCTCCAAGGACCAACATGGTCATATCCGGCTCCAGGATGGTGTCCGGCGAGACTACTCCGCTGATCTCCCCATCCCTTTTCACGGCCAGGATATTGATCTGGTGCCGTCTGCGGATATCCAGCTGGGTCACACTCTTTCCCACCCACTCTTTGGGGATGATGACCTCAAAAATGGCATGATCATCGTCCAGGCGGATGTAATCCTCTATACTCTCGGAAGTGTAACGCACTGCCGCCCAGCGGGCTACCTGCTTCTCCGGATAGATGACCTCATCGGCTCCGTTTCTCAGAAGGAACTTCTCCTGTATATCGGAGGCCGCCCGGGCCACCACCATCTTCGCTCCCAGATCCTTAAGCAGCGAGGTGGTCTCCAGGGAGCTCTGGAAATCATCTCCCACTGTAACGAAGCAGATATCGAAATTTTTGACCCCCAGGGTCTGCAAAAATTCCTGGGAAGTGCTCTCTCCTATCTGGGCGCTGGTGACATAGGGGAGGATTTCGTTTATGCGCTCCTCCTCACGGTCCACGGCCAGGATCTGGTGACCCATGTCGCCCATCTGTTTTGCGAGGATCTTGCCGAAGCCTCCGACGCCAATTAAAAGTATGGATTTCATGATAATGCTCCTTTCCTATCCCACTATGATCTGTTCCTGCGGCAGCTTGGAATACTCTTTGCCGGTTCCTGAGACTGCCGCGTAAATGATAGTCAGTCCGCCGACTCGTCCGCAGAACATCAGGATGATGAGGACTATACGGGAGACGAGGCCCAGGGTGGGGGTGATGCCAAGTGTCAGGCCCACGGTACCCACAGCCGAGGCAGTCTCGAAGAGACAGTAGTTTATGGGCAGGCCCTCCGCTATGCTTATGACGACGGCCCCGCCAACGAAAAGGGTCACGTACATGGTGAGTATTGCCAGGGCGTGTTTGATGATCTTATCCGGCACTGTGCGTCCGAAGAAATGTGTGGACTCACGGTTCCTGAAGACGGAGATCATGTTCCCGAAAAGGACTGCCACAGTGGTAGTCTTCATGCCGCCGGCAGTGGAGCCGGGGGATCCTCCGATGAGCATCAGGACTATGAAGATAGCAAGCCCTGCTCCGGAGAGGACTCCTAAGTCCGCCGTGTTAAATCCGGCTGTCCTGGTGGTCACTGACTGGAAAATGGCCAGGAGCAGACGGCTGCCGGTGCTGCCGTCAGTGAATTCCCCGAAAAAGAAATACGCCGCCGGTGCCGCGATAAGTATGGCTGTGACGGTAAATATCAGTTTGCTCTGCATGCGGTATTTCCTTATATGCCACTTATGGGTCTTGATATCATCCCAGGTGAGAAAGCCTATGCCGCCCACCACTATGAGGCAGATGAGGGTGATGACTATAAGGGGATTCGCCGCAAATGACGTCATAGAGGCATATTTCGCATCTGCCGTCCCCATGACATCGAAGCCGGCATTGCAGATAGCGGATATGGTGTGAAAAATAGCCATCCATATGCCCTTCGCCCCATATGTCTTATAAAATGTCGGAGCCATGATCACCGCACCTATGAGCTCTATCGCAAGCGTGACCTTTATAACGAAAGCTGTGAACTTCACCACCCCGCCTATCTGGGGAGATCCCATGGCCTCCTTTATAGTGGAGCGCTGCTTTAAGGAGATGTTTTTCCCGGAGAGTATGGAGATGGCCGATGCCACAGTCACCACGCCCAGGCCGCCGATCTGTATCAGTATGAGTATCACCACCTGCCCGAACATGGACCAGTAGCTGGCGGTATCCTCTACAACCAGTCCGGTGACGCAGACAGCAGACGTGGCAGTAAATACTGTCTCAGAAAGGGGCGTCACCTGTCCGCTCTTCGCAGCAAAAGGAAATGTCAGCAGCACGGTCCCCGCAGCAATCATTGCCGCGAAACCGATCACGATGACCCTGAAAGAAGAAATATGCTTTTTAGCCGGTTTATTCTCCGTCTTCTTCACTACGAATCTCCTTCTTCTTGAAAATCCTTACTAATTATATAACTTTTTTTGAATTAGTAAATAGCGGAGTTTACCCGGTTTTGGCAGATTTTCTTTGCCACAAAAAATCTGCCCCGGAAGAAAAGTTCAGTGGAAAACAGTTGATGTTTCGATGAATTCATTTCCGGGACAGACGTATTATTACAAAAAACTCTTTTAGAATTTTCCTGCCTTGGCGGCTTCCTCCACGGAGACGGCCACAGCCACGGTCATTCCTACCATCGGGTTATTGCCCGCGCCGATGAGTCCCATCATCTCCACGTGAGCCGGTACGGAGGAGGATCCTGCGAACTGTGCGTCGGAGTGCATCCTGCCCAGGGTATCGGTCATGCCATAGGAAGCGGGGCCTGCTGCCATGTTATCCGGATGCAGGGTACGTCCTGTGCCGCCGCCGGAGGCAACGGAGAAGTACTTCTTGCCCAGCTCATTGCACTCTTTCTTGTAAGTGCCGGCTACCGGATGCTGGAAGCGGGTGGGGTTGGTGGAATTGCCGGTGATGGAGACGCCCACGTTCTCGTGATGCATGATGGCCACGCCCTCCTGCACATCGTCAGCGCCGTAGCACTTCACGGATGCGCGGAGACCGGTGGAATATGCCTTCTCGTAGACGATATTAAGCTTCGCCTCTTTGTAATCGTATTTGGTCTCCACATAGGTGAAACCGTTAATACGGGAAATGATCTGAGCGGCATCTTTTCCAAGTCCGTTAAGGATAACACGGAGCGGTTTCTCACGGACCTTGTTGGCTTTCTCGGCGATACCGATGGCACCCTCTGCGGCTGCAAAGGACTCATGTCCTGCCAGGAAGCAGAAGCACTCGGTCTCCTCCTCCAGGAGCATCTTGCCGAGGTTACCATGTCCTAAACCGACCTTACGATGGTCAGCCACGGAACCGGGTATGCAGAAAGCCTGGAGGCCTTCGCCTATGGCTGCGGCGGCGTCGGAAGCCTTGCGGCAGCCTTTCTTTATAGCGATAGCTGCGCCTACGGTGTAAGCCCAGCAGGCGTTCTCAAAGCAGATGGGCTGGATAGCCTTCACCTGGCTGTATACGTCCAGGCCTGCGTCCTTTGTGATCTTCTCAGCCTCCTCTATGGAAGCGATACCGTAGGAATTAAGAACGGCGTTGATCTGGGGGATCCTTCTCTCATAAGATTCAAATAATGCCATAATCTCTCACTCCTTTCTCGGGTCGATGATCTTCGCTGCATCGGCTACTCGGCCATACTCACCTTTGGCCTTCTCCCATGCCACGTTGGGCTCATCCCCGTTTTTGATAAAGTCAGTCATCTTGCCCAGGCTTACGAACTGGTATCCGATGACTTCCCCGTCCTCGTCAAGAGCCAGGCCGGTCACATAGCCCTCGGTCATCTCCAGATAGCGGACGCCCTTTTCCTTGGTGGCGTACATGGTGCCGATCTGGGAGCGGAGGCCTTTGCCCAGGTCCTCGAGACCTGCGCCGATGGCCAGTCCATCGTCTGAGAATGCACTCTGGGTACGTCCGTAGACGATCTGGAGGAAGAGCTCTCTCATGGCGGTATTGATGGCGTCGCAGACCAGGTCGGTATTAAGAGCCTCAAGGATAGTCTTGCCCTGAAGGATCTCGGCGGCCATGGCTGCGGAGTGGGTCATGCCGGAGCAGCCCAGGGTCTCCACCAGGGCCTCCTCGATGATACCGTTTTTCACGTTCAGGGTCAGCTTGCAGGCACCCTGCTGAGGAGCGCACCAGCCGACACCGTGGGTGAAACCGGAGATGTCCTCAATCTTCTTGGCATGTACCCATTTTCCTTCCTCAGGGATAGGAGCAGGCTCATGCTTTGCGCCCTTTGTCACAGGGCACATCATCTGTACTTCTTTAGTGTAGATCATTGTATGACTCCTTCCTAAAATATTGTTAGAAAATTAACATCCGTTTTATTGTGCCATAATTTAAGGTTTTCGTAAAGTGCTTGTTTTTATTTTCCAGGAAATTCACAAAAAGTTTTCAAAATCATGCATCAGGCAAAATATATGATGATGATACCAGGGTCAAATAGGGTTGTAACGGATGCTTGCATCCAGTTACGACCATTTGGTCTACGCTCCGCTTCGGTCGGCTGCAAACACGAGTGCCACCGGCACTCAGCAGCCCCGCCTAAAACATGAGGAAGCAGCCATTTTTCGGAGAAAAATGAGCGGATTCCGAATGATTTGAGGATTTCGGGATGCTACGAACACTTAGTGAGCCTGCGAACTTAGTGTGAGTGTATGCAAAGCTGTGCGTAGCACGGAGAAATCCGTGGTATCATCATAACTTAGTCACTATATCATCTTTCCCTTTATATATGGAATTTGCAGGCACCACTCCTCTCACAGAGGAAACCGGATAAATATTCGTGTGTGGGCAGATGACTGTGCCGGGATTTAAGACCGAATTACATCCAACCTCCACGCAGTCCCCCAGCATGGCACCGAATTTCTTACGGCCGGTAGCTATCTCCTCGCTTCCGTCCTTTACCACCACCAGTGTCTTATCGGACTTCACATTGGAGGTGATGGAGCCGGCACCCATGTGGGCACGGTAACCAAGGATGGAGTCACCCACGTAATTATAGTGGGGCGTCTGCACCCGGTTAAAGAGGATGACATTTTTAAGCTCCACCGAATTTCCTACCACGGCATTTTTTCCCACTATAGCTGAGCCCCTGATAAAGGCACAGTGACGTACTTCAGCCTCCTCATCAATAATGAGCGGGCCTCCCAGGTAAGCCGTGGGCGCTATCTTTGCTGACTTCGCTATCCAGATATCCTCACCCTGTCTCTCATACACTTCCGGATCCAGCGTCGGGCCCAGTTTTCTGATATAATCAGCGATCCCTTCTAAGAGCTCCCAGGGATACTCTGCGCTCTCAAAGTAATCCGCTGCGATAGTCTCACTGAGAGTAAACATAGTTTTAATCTTACACTGCTCCATAATCATCCTCCAAATTAAAAGCTGCGCTCAAGCACAGCCTTCTATTGCCCCATCATTGGATAATCATCATTTATGACATAAATTAAGAGATTATTTGGCAGGCGTCGCTTCTCCTGCATCTCTTTTGACCACAAGGGTGCGTGGTTGCAACGAAATTTACCACCTCAAATAATCTCTCAACTGTCATTAGTGATTATAGATTAATTATTCCCTTTTGTAAAGGACTGTTTTATTTCTCAAATAGTTCAAAAGTCTGCGATTGCTTCGTTTAAATAAATCTTAATGTCATCATAAGCGACTGAATGTTTCTTTTTAATATGTTCTACCTGATTGTCTGTAATAATCACTTCATCCGTTACAATGTCAGACGATATACAACTATATATCTCTATGTCGAGTTTGCCAACTAAATACACTACTTCTCCTTCCTATAGTTTACGGACTTTTTGTAGTTGCTCGACTTCTTATATCTGGAGTATCCACTGGGCTTCTTGTAAAATTGGGCATCACGCTCAAAGGCTTCTTTTAGCTGGCCGCGGTTGTCCAGGCTCATGACCCCTGCAGTACGGCTGCGGATAAAGGCATCCAGCTTATTCATGTACTCTTTGGGAGTGACACTGCCATCCGCCACGTAGTTTAGCCCCTTCTCCCAGCTGGCGGTAAGCTCAGGGTTCAGAAGAGACTTTATTGAGGCCGCCACCACGTCAAATATCATCTCGCCTAAGAGTGTGGGTGTGATGATCTGGGTCTTTTTGTTGAGGGAGAGGTATTTATTCCTCACAAGTTTATTTAAAATGTCGGCTCTGGTGGCGCTGGTGCCTATACCGCAGCTTTTAATCTGTTCTCTGAGCTCCTCATCCTCAATGAGCTGGCCCGCATTCTCCATGGCCAGTATCATGGAGCCGGAATTGTAACGCTTGGGCGGGGAGGTCTCTCCCTCCTTTATCTCAAATCCCCTGACCGGGATCTTCATACCCTTTTTCAGGCCTGAGAGCAGCTTGATGAGGCCTGCATCGGAGCCCGAGCCGTAGCCTGCGCTGCCTGCGGCATTATCAGAACCGGCTCCGTCTGCTCCGCTGTCGCCCTCGGCACCTGCCTGAGTGCTCTCCTTTTTAAAGGAATAATTCATAACTTTGAGATATCCCGGCTTTTCCAGCACCCTGAATGAGGAGAAGAAATGCTCCCCGTCTATCTCTGTGTTAAGGCTTACCTTCTGATACACTGCCGGCTCCAGGAAAATAGCGAGGAAACGCCGCACTATGGTCTCATACACGCGCATGGCCAGAGGCTTTAAGCTGCCTGCCGCACCCAGGCCCTGCCCCGTGGGAATGATGGCGTAGTGATCCGTGATCATCTTATCATTGGTGTAGCGGGTGTGGGCTATGCCCTTATATTTCCCTCCGGATAATATCTCCTCAGCTATGGCCGCCACTCCCGGTACTTTTTTAAGGCCGGAAATATTTTTGTATATCTCCTTTGCCACCGCTGTTGAGAGGACCCTGGCGTCAGTCCTGGGGTAGGTGACCATCTTCTTCTCATATAGCACCTGGACTATCTTTAAGGTCTCGTCGGGGCTTATCTTAAACATCCTGGAGCAGTCATTCTGAAGCTCCGCCAGATTGTACAGGAGAGGCGGATTCTTCTTCTCGTTTTTTCTCTCAATGGAGGCCACTGTGGCTTCCAAAGGATCATGGACAGAAAGCTCCCTTACAAAGGCATCCGCATCCTCCCGTGTCTTAAATCCGTTCTCCTTATAAAGCTTCGGATGACCCCAGGTGGAAAAATCAGGCTTATCTTTATCTTTAGTCCCCGGTGCGGGCATCCTGCCTGTGTCAAATCGGGAGCCGGGCGTCACCCGCCACTCCCCCTCCACTGTTCCTCCATTTACATTCATCTGTGACAGTACGCGGTAGAAAGGTGTCTTTACAAAGGCTCTTATCTCCCGCTCACGGCGCACCACCATTCCCTGAACGCAGGTCATGACCCGGCCCACGGAGACTACCACATAGCGCTGATTTAAGAATGAAGCCATGGAGTTTCCGTATTTTAATGTAAGGAGCCTGGAAAAATTTATCCCCATGAGATAGTCTTCCTTGGCACGGAGGTAGGCAGACTCTGAGAGATTGTCATACTCCGACCAATCCAGGGCTTCGGCAATGCCCCGCTTTATCTCATCCTCGGTCTGGGAGTCTATCCACACCCTCCTGCGGTTCTTGCCTGTCACGTGTGCCATCTGGTCCACCAGGCGGTAGATATACTCTCCCTCCCGGCCGGAATCGGTGCAGATATAGATAGTGTCCACATCTTTCCTGTTTAAAAGTCCTGATACTGTATCAAATTGTTTTTTCACTGAGGGAATGATCTCGTATTTGAACTCTTCCGGAATGAAGGGGAGGGTGGAAAGGCTCCACTTCCTGTATTTTTCGTCGTAGGCCTCCGGATAGCTCATGGTGACCAGATGCCCCACGCACCAGGTGACCACATAGGAGGGGGACTCCTGATAGCCGTCGTGGGAGGCCATGTCCTCGCCCAGGGCCCGGGCGAATTCCCGGGCGACGCTGGGCTTCTCCGCAATAAAAAGGGATTTGCTCATTCGAACTCCTTAGAAAAATATTTATGTGTGGTGCCCTCATAATGAAAATGTAGTTAGGACACCGCCAAGTTTATCAAAAATGCCCGGTTTGTACTTTATATTTACTCATATGAGGATCTTAGCAGAGTCAGGCATTTTAAAAATAGAGTTTTTCATCCAGATAGGATTCCAGGTCTGTGATGGGTATTCTCACCTGCTCCATAGAATCCCTCTCACGCACTGTCACCATGCCGTCATCCACAGAATCGAAATCGTAAGTCACGCAGTAGGGGGTGCCTATCTCGTCCTGGCGGCGGTAACGCTTGCCGATATTTCCCCGGTCGTCGTACTCACAATTATACTTCTTTGAGAGCTGCTCATATATCGCCAATGCGCCATCGGAGAGCTTTTTGGAGAGGGGCAGGACGCCCACCTTCACCGGGGCCAGAGCCGGATGGAGATGGAGGACAGTGCGCATATCCGGCTTCTCCTCAGTACCAAGATTTTCCTCGTCGTATGCACCGCAGAGGAAAGCTAAGACCACCCGGTCCGCTCCCAGGGAGGGCTCGATGACGTAGGGGATATATTTCTCGTTTTTCGTATCGTCAAAGTAGGTCAGATCCTCTCCGGAGACCTCCTGATGACGGGAAAGGTCGTAATTGGTCCGATCCGCTATGCCCCAGAGCTCACCCCAGCCGAAGGGGAAGAGGAACTCTATATCGCTGGTAGCCTTGCTGTAAAAGGAGAGCTCCTTGGCATCGTGGTCTCGCACCCTCATGTCCTCATCCTTCATGCCGAGAGACTTAAGCCAGCCAATGCAGAAATCCTTCCAGTAGGCGAACCACTCCAGGTCAGTGTCCGGCTCGCAGAAAAACTCCAGCTCCATCTGCTCGAACTCCCTGGTGCGGAAAGTGAAATTCCCGGGAGTGATCTCATTTCTGAAGGACTTGCCGATCTGGCCGATGCCAAAGGGGATTTTTTTCCTGGAAGTCCTCTGTACGTTCTTGAAATTCACGAAGATGCCCTGGGCAGTCTCGGGGCGCAGATACACTGTATTCTTCGCGTCTTCGGTGACGCCCTGGAAGGTCTTAAACATCAGGTTAAACTGCCTGATCTCGGTGAAATTGTGCTTGCCGCAGGTGGGACAGGGGACATTGTGCTCCTCGATGAAGCCTTCCATCTCCTCCTTGCTCCAGCCATCACAGGAGCCGCCGAAATCAATGCCATTTGCATTGGCATAGTCCTCTATGACCTTGTCCGCCCGGAAGCGCTCGTGGCACTCACGGCAGTCCATTAAGGGGTCAGAGAAGCTGCCCAGATGTCCGGAGGCCACCCATGTCTGGGGGTTCATGAGGATAGCGCAGTCCACTCCTACGTTGTAGGGACTCTCCTGGATGAATTTCTTCCACCAGGCTTTTTTAACATTATTTTTAAGCTCCACGCCCAGATTCCCATAGTCCCAGGTATTCGCCAGGCCGCCGTAGATCTCGGAGCCGGCGTAGACAAAACCCCTGGACTTGGCCAGGGCCACGATTTTCTCCATAGTCTTTTCCATGATGATACTCCTTTACAATTACATCTGAAAATATTTTTGATGCTAAGGTCAAAAGGTATGATACCTACGGATTGCTACGTGCTACGCACTCTCGCAATCCTCAAAACATTCGAAATCCGCTAAATTTGACCTAAAAAAGGTCAAATTTGCTTCTTTCTCATGTTTTGGCGGGTCCCAAAGTCATACAATTGGATGCAAGCATCCATTGTATGACCTTTTGACCCTGGTATCATATTTTTGAAACACACATGCTCACTTCGTGAGCACCACCATTTATAAAAGTCGATTGCTCTGCGTTTCATGCTCCCGCAACCGCTGTCCGCAGCTTACTCATAGAGCACATACACCAGCCCGCCGGTGTCAGGCGTGTCGTCATCAGCCGTCACCGCCACCGTATCCTTCGCCTCAAGCGCAGCCGTCCCATATTCAGAATAGAAATATTTCACTTTCCCGGGAATCTTCACATTGGCCGTGGTCCGCACAATAAACACTGACAGATCACTGTTCGATGTCACAGTACTTCCGCTGACTGTCTCCTGTTCAGACCCGGCGGATAGTTCATTGTCCGCATCCTCAGCTGAGATAAACTCCACAGAAAAATCATATCCTGATGCTATGGCCACTGATATCGTTCCGGAAAAACATTCCACATTATTGAAAGCGGCGTAGGTATCTACACTGTCGTAATCCATGGTCAGAGTGATAATGTCGTCTTCGACCTCATCTTTCTTCACCTCTACAGCTGCATCCTCATTATCTTCCAGATAGTCCGCCACTGCATCGTCCACATAAGAGGCAAAGTAATCAGCATCATACTGTGACTCCGGGAAATCCTCGATGGTGGTCTCCGTGACGCTGCCTTTTTTATTAAGCTCGATGGTGCTGACAGTGATATTCGAGAACAGGCTGCAGCCGGTCAGGGCAAACACTACGGCTGAAACAACACATAATAAAGCAACAATCTTCCTTCTCATAATCTCCTCCGGGTTGTTCTGCATTTCCAAACTATTCACAGGCAGCTTACATTAAAATGCTGTCTCAATAAAGCAGAACTGACTTTACTATTCTATCACAAAACCACACTTTGGCAAGGGGTCTGATCCACAGTTGGATATAAAGATCATTCAGGCAAAAATGCCAGGGTTTTTAATTCTCTGTCCACATACGGCTTTAAATAGTCTCCCACTGTACGGCTCACCTGCCCCAGGACTTCGTCTGTCAGTTTAAATGTGTAAAGCTTCTCAATTGAAGAACCGATAATATACTGCAGTGTATAGATTGCCGCGTCACTCAGGGCAATATCGGCCGATACCGCACAGTTCACACAGTGCAGTCCGTGATCTCTCATGGAAAATGTCACCAACTGCTCACTTTTACCACATTTTGTGCAGGAAAAGACATTGGGAGCCACACCGTTAATGGTAAGGGTTTTAAGTTCATAAATCCGCCTTACCAGCCGGGGGTCAAAGATCTCGCTGCACAGTGCCCTCACTGACTGATACAAAAGCTTTAACTGCTCATGATCAGCCGCATAGGGCTGAACAAAATAATCCGCCAGCTCCAGCAGATAGCAGCCGTAATACATTCGCTCAGGGTCAGTATAAAGTTCCCCGAAATAGTTGGAAATGTCAGCCTTGACAACAGTGAAAGCATCCCGTCCCTCATATGCCTCAAACGTACCAAAGCTAAACAGGTTCGTCGCCGCCTGGAGAGCGCTCTTAGGTCGTCTGGCACCCCGGACAAAGGCGGTCACTTTCCCCATCTCCCGGGTCAGTAAAACTATTCGTCTGTCATACTCTCCCGCAGGCGCGGATTTAAGAACCATTCCGGTCAATTTCAGTTTGTCAGACATTCATTAACTCCTGTTTACGAGGTCAGCTCACAACCTCCTCATTTAATATCCTTCGAATCATATCCCAGGCCTCGCAGCTGAGCGGGATTATCCCGCCACCCTTTTCTGACCTTCACGAAGAGCTTTAAATTGACCTGCGCCTGCATCATATCCTCGATGTCCTGCCTCGCATAGCTCCCGATCTTTTTGAGCATGGCACCGCCTTTTCCTATGACTATCCCTTTGTGGCTGTCCTTCTCGCAGATGATGGACGCCTCGATATCCCAGAGCGCTCCTCCCTTTCTCTCCCTGAATACCTCTATGGTCACCGCGATACCGTGGGGTATTTCATCGTTAAGGCAGCGAAGGGCTTTCTCTCGGATGATTTCCGCCGCGATCTGCCTCATCTGCTGATCCGTCACAGTCTCCTCATCATAGTACATGGGCCCATAAGGCAGATATTTGAATATCATGTCCACGATAACGTCTGTGCCTTCGCCATTGATGGCCGAAGCGGGGATTATCTCCGCAAAATCATAGAGCTGCCGGTAAGTGTCAATGATAGTCAATACTTCCGGCTTCTTCACCTTGTCGATTTTATTGATGACCAATATCACCGGCACCTTCACTTTCTGCAAAATGTCAATGATATGCTGTTCCCCGGGTCCGATAAATGTCCCGGGCTCCACCAGCCAGATCACCACATCCACTGCATCAAGAGTGGACTCCGCCACATTTACCATATACTCACCCAGCTTATTCTTAGCCTTGTGTATTCCGGGCGTGTCAAGGAAAATGATCTGGCCTCTCTCCTCATCGGTGTACACGGTCCGTATCTGATTCCTGGTGGTCTGGGGCTTTGCGGAAGTAATAGCGATCTTCTGCCCGATGATCTGGTTCATCAACGTCGACTTCCCCACATTTGGCCGCCCTATCAATGTTACAAAACCTGATTTAAACTTTTCACTCATGACTGCAAATACTCCTTATTACAATTAAAACAGCTCACTCTCACGGGAATTACAACTGAGAATTCATTTTTTGCGTAGCATGTCTTATAATATTTCCGTGTGCCTGAAAAGTCCTGCATCGGCGGCAATGCTTTCCTCGTTCCCTATGACACAGCATCCGGCACCGTCCAAAGCCGCCTCCACATACGCTGCCAGCCCTCTTACATCATCCTGCGATGCCGCAAGCATTTCATCCCTGGCTTTCTGCAGATCCTCCACGGTAATCCCTGCTATATACCCGGTCAGCGACCTGCGTCCCAGGCTTACCGGAGTCAGCGGAGCATCTGCCTCGGAGAAAGCACCTATGACGTACCTGGTCATATCACGGTCGGAGGCGTCGAAATTTTTCAGGTAATCCACGACTCCCCTATACACATCCAGTGTCCCTTTCAGGTTCGGATCCCTGTATGAGGTAAAGCAAATGTTTCCGCTCCTGTTTGTACTGCAGCCGCAGCCGTATGCTCCGCCCAGGACACGGATATTCTGCCAGAGATATTCGTAATTCATGATACAGCGCATGACTGAAAGAACTCCCGTGTAAGGCAGCCCTGCTTTCCTGTAATTTCCTCCCAGAGCTACGTAATGTATCTGTGAGGCGTCCATAAAGCCAACACTTACCTCATCCGGCAGGGAAAGACTGATCGGATCCATACTCTCTTCCGCCTTATGCAGTCCCTCAGTCATCACAGCTGCTCTGCTTTTTACCTGTTCATATTCCGGCTTGCGGCAGGTGACGCTGATCATGAGACCGTCTGAGGTGAGCACGCTTGACAGCAGGTCTTTCAGAATCTTTTTAAGCTCCTCTTTCCTGCTCTCAAAATTCTCCACAAGTTCGTCTATCACTCGATACTGGCCTATGCCGTGGAGCAGGTCGTCATATTTCGACTTGCCTGAGACCACCGACATTGCGCAAAGAGATGCCGCCGCATTGCCGCTCTCCCTGATGGAGGTCAGCAGTCTGGACCTGGTCTCGGCCAGCACATCATATATACGCTTATCATCATCAAAGCATGTGTCAAGCATCATGGACTTCGCCAGCTCTATGGCCTTATCCAGATTCTTCGCCAGCGTCCTTATACGCAGCTCAAATTTTGCCCGGTATCCGCAGTCTCCTTTCAAATCCTCAAAAACAGTTACATCAGGGGAGACCCCGCCGGTATGCATATTCACCTCATTCGCCAACTCCAGATAGGAATGGTCCGCCGTATCCAGGCTTCCCATCAGAGTTTTTAAGATTGCCAGAAAGGGTACTTTCTCCTCGTGCACATGCATAGCATCGAAAAGATAATCAAGATAAATGATGCCGTTGGTCTCATAGTCATGCCAGAGAAAATCCACTCCACCTGCTTTCTCAGAAATATTGCTGTAGGGCTGGGATTCCTTCTTCATGTCTTCCCTGGAGAGCATGGGTATTGTCTCCAGATCCTCATCTGCTGAGGGCTCGGTCTGGTACTCCTCCAATGCTTTAGTCTGACACACAATATCCTCTGTCTCGTCTTCGCTCAGGGTATCTTTATACGCCTTGAGCTTTGCCGCCAGGGCTGCATCCCGCTCTGCATTAAGACCTTTCTTCGGCAGCAGGGTGACCATTGAAGCGTGATTATTGTTGATAAGACATTTTTCGATAAGTCCCTCAAAATAGCCCTGCTCCAGCCGCTGCCTCAGCTCTTCATATATGGGCAGCTCCTCCATATAAATGAAGGGCTTTCTCTCATCGTAGAGCCAGGAATCCAGCATCTCCAGGCCCAGCATCAGCCCTTTGGGAAACCGCCCAAAATCCGCCTCCCGGAATTTAAACTCCGCGCCATTTATGGCCGCCAGCAGGGTCGTGTGATTCAGATCTCCTGCCGCCTGCTTTAGCAGCACATCCTTTATAATGGATATAAAGCGTTCCTTATCGGCCCCATTGGCATTTTTCGCGATCACGGAAAAATAGGGCTGCATCACGCCTCCGTCATAACCGCCGTAAATATCATCCCCGATCCCGGCCTCGGTCAAAGCCTCCTTTAAAGGAGCCCCCTGGCTCCCGACCAGAACATAAGCCAGGATATCCCATGCGATATATTCGAGAGCATCCGCCCTCTCTCCCACTGACCAGTTATAGCTTAAATATGCGGTGTCTTCCTCACTGTCCCCGCTGGAAATGGAGTAATATTTTTCATAGGAAACCGGTGCTGCAAAATCCTCCTGGGCCGGGATATCTGAGCCCGGATCTATGGCATCATAGGCAGAGAGATATTTTTCGTCCAGCCACGCAAGCTTCTCTTCAATATCCATGTCGCCATAAAGATAAATGTAGGAATTTGACGGATGATAGTAGGTCCTGTGAAATTCCAGGTAATCCCCATAAGTCAGCTCCGGTATCACATCGGGGTCGCCTCCGGACTCGTTGTGATAGGGGGTGTCAGGATAGAGGGAATTAAGTATCTCCCGCTCCATGACGGAATCTGCTACGGAAAAAGCCCCTTTCATCTCATTATATACCACTCCGTTTATGGTAAGCTCGTCATCAGGGGAATCCAGCTCATAATGCCAGCCTTCCTGCTTAAAGATATTTTCTTCCCTGTAAATATTCGGATGAAGGACAGCATCCATGTAGACATCCATCAGGTTCTGGAAATCTTTATCATTGGTGCTGGCCACCGGATAGACAGTCTTATCCGGATATGTCATGGCATTGAGGAAAGTGTTCATGGAGCCTTTCACCAGCTCGATAAAAGGATCCTTTACAGGAAACTTCTCACTGCCGCACAGAACGGTGTGCTCGATGATATGGGGCACCCCGGTGCTGTCCGCGGGCGGGGTGCGGAAACCTATATAGAATACCTTGTTCGGATCATCATTGGAGAGGACAGCCACTCGGGCTCCGCTCTTCTTATGCCTGAAATAAAGACCTCTTGAATGAATGTCGGGCAGCTCTTTTTCCATGATCAACTCGTAAGCATTAAAATCCTTCATTGTAAAATTCTCCTTGATAAATCTATTTATATGCGGTATTTGCCCATGGCTGCACAGTAAGTGCGTTTCCGGGCATGGGAAAGGGCTGTCCGTGTGGACAGCCCCTGCTAGTTCGACCTAATCACCTGTCTTACAGTGCCCGGCCGCATCCCCAATGCCTCAGATCTTTCTGACATTAGCGGCCTGCACACCCTTATCACTCTCTACTACATCGAATTCAACCATGTCGTTTTCTTTAAGTTCCCTGAACCCGTCCATGTCAATCGCTGAAAAATGAACAAAGATGTCATTACCCTCAGCATCGGAAATAAAGCCGTACCCTTTTTTGGCGCTAAACCACTTAACCGTACCCCGCTGCATATATTACTCCCTTCTTTGACTTGTACAAATCCTTCAAATCAAATATAAGATTTATAATAATAAAAAATAACACACGCAGTCCTGTTTGTCAATAAAGAAAGAAAAATCCGTGACAGTTCGATTAATTTTTGTTAATTTTGTCATATGATGATACCAGGGTCAAATAGACCCGGAATGGATGCTTGCATCCAAT
>JAJPYU010000019.1 GCA_021204765.1 Clostridiales bacterium | reverse complement strand
CAACTCCTTTATATAAAACCCATTGGCTCTTAAAAATTCCTCGGTAAGTCCGCCTGAGCTTTCACCTGCGGCCTCATTTCCAACAACCGGGCAGCTCATCAGCTTATCAACATATTTCCCTATGATGTCACACTCCAGATTCACCACATCACCGGCCTTTCTCTCCGGCAGGGTGGTCATCTCCATGGTGTGGGGAATGATGGATACCTTAAAACAGCTCTCATCCACAAAAGCCACTGTCAGGCTTATGCCGTCTATGGCAATGGAGCCCTTCTCAACTATAAAACGAAGCAATGGCGGAGAGGCGTTTATTGTATACCACACTGCGTTGCCCTCCTGCACAACCGATCGGATGGTGCCGGTGCCATCGATGTGGCCGGATACAATATGACCTCCGAACCTGCCGTCCGCCGGCATAGCCCGCTCCAGGTTCACGCTGCTGCCCGCAACCAGAGATCCCAGGGAGCTGCGGCGGAGAGTCTCCATCATCATGTCCGCAGTGAAACAGCCATTTGCGATGGAGGTGACTGTCAGGCAGACACCGTTTACCGCTATGCTGTCACCAACCTCTGACCCCTCCAGTACATTGCTGCTCTTTATAGTCAGTACGCAGGAATCAGCACTGCGACTGATGCCCGCTATGGTACCTTTTTCCTCTATCAGTCCGGTAAACATATGGCTCTCCTTTCTCAGGTCTTTTGCGGGATGGGGTATCCGCAGATACACAGGTCCTCACCGATATTTCTGACTGATATATCCTTAAAATGCACTGCCTCATCCATATGGTCAGCTCCTATACCTCCTATGGGAGTGGGAGCGTAGGCTCCGCCGATAATCTTCGGAGCTATATAGGCATACATCTTGTCCACTATGCCGTCACGCAGGGCTGAGGCATTTAAGGTGCCGCCGCCCTCCAGGAGCACGCTGTCAATATTTTGCTTCCCAAGCTCAGCCATCAGCTCCTTTAAATTTACTCCCAGGCCGCCGTGGGTAGTGATGATCTGTATCCCGGCCTTTTCCAAAGCGACCTTCTTTTTCTGTGTGCGCTCCGATTCTGTGGAAGAATGAGCGCAGGCAACAATAGTCGGAACCTCATGAGCCGACTGTACTATGCGGCTGGAGGTCGGAATATGCAGGCCGCTGTCACAGATGACGCGGACGGGATTCACTCCCTCCTCTATGCGGCAGGTCAGCATGGGATCGTCTGCGAGGACAGTGCCTATACCCACCATTATGCCCATGTAACGCTTTCTCAGCTGCTGTACATGCGCTCTGGCCTCGTCACAGGTGACCCATTTGGAATCCCCGGTGGCGCAGGCTATCTTCCCATCCAGTGACATGGCGTATTTCATAACCACAAAAGGAAGGCCTGTTCCCATGAAATGATAGAAGACCTCATTTAGCTTCCGACACTCCTCATCCAATATCCCGGTTTCCACCTCTATGTCGGCATCTTTTAAAATCTGCACACCCTTTCCTGCCACCAACGGATTTGAATCCATGCTGCCCACAAATACCCTCTTTATTTTCTTTTCCATGATGATGTCCGTACAGGGCGGAGTCTTGCCGGTATGGCAGCAGGGCTCCAGGGTCACATACAGGTCAGCTCCTGCCGGATCCTCGCTGCAATGCATGAGGGCATTTCGTTCAGCGTGGAACTCACCGTATTTCTCATGGTAACCCTCGCTGATGATCCGGCCGTCCTTTACTATGACACAGCCCACTTTTGGGTTGGGATTCGTGTGGCCCTCGCCTTTTACTGCCAGCTCCAGCGCCCGTCGCATGTAGTCTTCCTTTTCCAAATCCAAAAACCTCCTGTCTTTACAAGCAAGCCAAAAAACAGCCGTATTATAATATGAAAGCCCCCTGAGAACTTCCCAGGGGGCATTACGTCAACAAATAAACAAAACCGTTCTTTCATCCAGACTATACTGTCGGCCTTGGAATATCCATCTCGGAGTCACCAAATCAACGCTGTCGCGCTCGCGGGCTATACCGCCGGTCGGGAATCGCACCCTGCCCTGAAAAGTTTTATCGAAAAGTATAATAGCACAGCAGTCAGGGGGATGCAAGAGGGAAATGTATGTCAAATTGCTACTGTTACGCACTGCTTTGGATCAAACGTCAAACCGTTTCTCCTTTTTACAAGGTTTCCTCAGCTTTAAGAGTATGCATAAAACCATATCTCCCAATGACATCATCCATAGTAAATTCTATTAAATTAGCATTGCTGTAATCTACCCCGTCAGGGAGTTCATTTTCTACTATAATCATTTGATTCTCCCCGCAATTCTTAATAATGTATTTGAAAAGGGATTCCTTCATTCCCTGTGTAGTTTTTTCAGATTCTTTCATATCTTTTTCTTTTAGTGACAAAATAGGAGAATCAAGCACCAGCATCCTCAAAGAATACTTAGCCCTTTCTTCCAACACTTTCATCATATTAAAAAGAACCAGCGTGTTTAAGAATGCCCTGTATCCTTTTCCTTCACTCTTCTTTGGCTTGCCATTAACAACCGCATCAGCAGTTTTAATATTCATTCTGGCTGTCGTGAAATTAGGATAAGCGCAGGCTTTTACAGCCTTTCCGAAATTGTTACTTATATATTCCCATAAATTCTTATCAAAGAAATCTTTAGCACTGAAATGCTGTACTTTCTCATCCTCCGTTTCCTCAGCATTGTAAGCATCTGTATTTAATTCAGCAGTCATGGCCTCCAAGGAATATATTCTGCGTTTCGCCTCCACAATTTCTTTATATGATTTCACCTGCTCTCTTAAATTTGAAGCCAATGGCGTAAGTTGACTGCTTATCTGCTCTACAATAATATCATTCCGCTGATTCAGATCATTTATCTCGTCTTCAAGATTTTTTATTTCATTTTGAATATCAGATGCAGCATCTTCTAAATCCTGTTTCTGTGATTTTATCTTGTTAATTTCTGCAGTTGCCGCAGAAACATAAGATATTTTCGCAAAAGGATTCTTTATATCACTGTCACAAAATGGACATCTTGTCAGTGGTTCGTAATCTGACAACTTTTTTTCTCCATCCAGCATAAATTCCAGTCGTTGTATGTCAGAATCATACTGTGACTGAAGCAATATGTAACGGTCATTTAAAAACCTTGCTTCCTCCAGCCTGGCGCTCATGTCATAAACCCTCTCCAATATACTCCTGCTCTCAGCAGATGAACTTGCAATCTCATTTTCAACATTCTCAATGGCTGATATGGTTTCATCCAGTTTATTTTCTATATCAGTGTTATGATTCGTAGCGATTTTCTCCTCTAAAACCCTTTTTTCTTCTGATAGCTTTGCAATCTTTTCGTTCAAATAGAGTATAACTCCTGATTTTTGTGTGTTCCGCCTTTCTACTTTAGCTTTTGTATTATCAGGGACAATATTCTGATAGTTATCCCCAGTCAGCAGAAATAATAATCCCATCAGACTGGCGTTTATCTTTCTGTATGCTGGAGAATCGAGCGTTGTATGAT
>JAJPYU010000129.1 GCA_021204765.1 Clostridiales bacterium | reverse complement strand
CGCTCACACCCATATCCGCCACGGTGATCTGAAGCTCCCGAGCACATTTCTCAGTCTTTACCGCCACCAGAGCAGGGTGAAACTCCCTGATCTGCTCAGCCAAAAGAGTAATATTTTCCCCCGCCGCCAGTGCCACGACTTCAAACTCCCCTGAGTGCCGCCGTACGACATCCAGCGTCTGCGTACCGATTGAACCTGTCGAACCTAAAATGGAAATCCTCTTCATAAAACTGTTCCCTTATAAATATCGTTGGACTGCACCACCTCATTTATATCATGATGATGATGTATAGCGAAAGAAAGTAAATCACTGGTGCCGTGAATATCACACTGTCGAAGCGGTCCAGAATGCCGCCGTGTCCGGGTATCAGCTTCCCATAGTCCTTTATATCGTAATTTCTCTTGATGGCAGAGGCCGCCAGGTCTCCCACCATGGAGAAGAGAGCACCGGCTGCGGCTATCCCCGCCATTATCATGATGTAAGGCACACTGGCGTCCATCCCATTCCTGAAGATGAAACCATAGATGATCGTCAGCACTGCCGCCCCAACGACGCCTCCCACTGCTCCTTCCACAGATTTCTTCGGGGAAAGCTTCGGTGCCATCTTGTGCTTTCCGAAAAGCATTCCGAAGCAGTAGGCAGAGGTATCGCAGCCCCAGGAGCTTAAGAATATCAGCCACACCAGATAGGTGCCGCCCGCCAGTTCTCTTGTAAGATAAATGCAGGAGAGCATTACCGCCACGTAAAAGAATCCGAAAAACACTCCCATTACCTGTGAGGCGTGAAAGCGGGGATATCCGAAGACAAAAAAGCACATGCAGACCAAAAGCAGCGCCATGATAAGCAGCATGATATTTGGGATAAAGCCGAACTGGAGATTTAAATAATACACCACTGCCGCGGCATACCCCGCAATTCCCACGCTCTTTTCCACTTTTAATACACGGTAGAGCTCAAAGAGACCGATGACGGATATTATGGCCGCCACAGTCAGAAGCAGCGGGCCTCCGTGTATTATAAATATCAGCGCCAGTATCACCAGCACTATGCCGCTAAGTAACCTTGTCTTAAACATATCAGTCTTCCTTTACCTTTCCGTATCTTCTGTCTCGCCTCGTGTAAGCCTCAATGGCCCTTACCAGTTCTTCCTTATTAAAATCCGGCCACAGGCAGTCCGTGAAATAGAACTCACTGTAAGCGTGCTGCCACATAAGATAGTTGGACAGCCGCTCCTCCCCGCTGGTGCGTATCATGAGATCCGGATCCGGGATCCCCGCCGTGTCAAGATATCCTGAAAATGTCTCCTCAGTGATCTCCCCGGCTGCAATCTTCCCGTCAGCACAGTCTGCCGCAAGTCTACGCATGGCTCTCACCATCTCATCCCGGCTGCCGTAATTTATGGCGATCTGCAGATAAAAGTGATCAAAATCCTTCGTGTCCTCCTCCAGCACCCGGATCTGTTCCTGCAGGCTCCTTGCCAGTGCGGAAGTATCGCCGATGACGATAACGTGCATGTTATTCTCCATGGCTTTCCTGTAACAGATCTTCAGGTATTGGGAAAAAAGGGTCATAAGAGCCCTCACCTCGCTCTCCGCCCTCCTCCAGTTCTCCGTGGAAAATGCATAGATGGTAAGATACTTAATCCCCAGGTCATCCGCGTCCTGGCAGATATCCATGACTACTTCGGCGCCTCTCTTGTGGCCGAAGGTCCGGGGCATGCCTCTTTTTTTCGCCCAGCGCCCATTTCCATCCATTATAATGGAGACGTGGGTGGGAATCTTTAATTCGCTGATATCCATAAATATAACCAATTACCCCTGCGGGTCCTGTGCATGGGATGCGGGGACACCGCCATGTCCCCGCCCAATATCATACTTATATATTCACACTCCTCAACAAACATTCGCACTCTCGCCTGCTTCGCATGCTTTCCCACTCTTTCGGAGCTAAGACTGCTCATGTTCGTTGAGGATACGTGTGAACAATAACCGTCTTATACGGTCATGACTTCTTTCGTTTTCTCCTCCACTGACTTGTCAATGATCTTGATATACTTGTCTGTCAGCTTCTGGATCTCGTCAGTGAGATCAAGGACGGCATCCTCAGGCATTGATTCGGCCTTGCCCTGCTTCTTTATGGTGTCATTGGCGTCACGGCGGATATTGCGGATGGCCACCTTGGCCTCCTCGCCTTTCTTCCTGACATCCTTCGCCAGCTCTTTACGGCGCTCCTCTGTCAGCTCCGGGAATGCAAGTCGGATGGCCTTTCCGTCGTTTGTGGGATTAAGGCCCAGATCAGAGGTGAGGATAGCCTTCTCTATTACCTTTACCATGGAGGCCTCCCAGGGCTGGATAACTATCATCCTGGGCTCAGGCACGGAGATATTGGCCACCTGCTGGATCGACATGGGCGAGCCGTAGTAATCCACCCTTATCTGGTCCAGGATGTGGGGATTGGCCCGTCCGGCCCTGATAGTGCCCAGCTCAGAAAGCAGGTTCGCATGGGTCTTCTCCATCTTATCCTGATATTTCGCGATCTTTTCATTCATAATGTAAACCCCTCCTGTAAATATATATGTGATATACGGATTACTCCGTGCATTGCGCAGCTATATACAAACTCCCACCATCCTACACGGTGACTTTCGTCCCATTGAAATCTCCTGTGATGGCTTTCACGATGCTGCCCTCCTCCGCAAGGGCGAAGACATACATGGGCATCTTATTCTCCATGCAGAGGATGGAAGCGGCCAGATCCACCACCTCCAGCTTCCTGTCTATGACCTCGGCGATGCTGATCTCATCAAATTTCACCGCCTCCGGATTCCGGTTCGGATCGCTGTCATAGACTCCGTCAATGGCCTTGGCCAGGAGGATGGCATCGGCCTCTATCTCCACAGCCCTCAGAACTGTGGCAGTATCCGTTGAGAAAAACGGATGCCCGGTGCCTCCTGCAAAGAAAACAACCATATTTTTCGCAAAATATTTGTTTGCCCGGTCCTTCGAAAAAAGCTTGGTAAATGAGCCGCACTCGAAAGGCGTGAGGATATTGGTCATCATTCCCTCAGAACGGAAGATCTCCGAGACGTAAATGCAGTTCATGACCGTGGCCAGCATTCCTATCTGGTCGGCCTTGGTCCGGTCAATGCTCTCGCTGGTGCGGCCGCGCCAGAAATTGCCTCCTCCTATGACTATACCTACCTGGATGCCCTCGTCCACAAGCTGCTTTACCTGCTTCGCCACCGCAACAATGGTGGCATCATCGAATCCGGTCTTCTTATCCCCTGCCAGGGCCTCCCCGGAAAGCTTTAACAATACACGTTTCATAGATAACTCCTTTCCCTCCTGCGGCCAGATTATGTGGTCAATCCCATAGTAACACAAACTTTATGAAAAATCGAGTTTTTTTATATGAAACACGTCCCCTGATATCCGGACATCAGGCCATGCAGTCATGCCCATCTGTCTGTCTATTGAGGACGCTTTCCTATAAATCTTCCATCCTTTACGACCTCTGCCACCAGCTCACGCTCGTCCATATGGTGCTTTACGCCTTTTATGATCTGGTAGTCCTCATGGCCCTTTCCTGCCAGGACGATAACGTCTCCTTCCAGGGCATTCTCTATGGCATAGCGTATAGCCTCCGGGCGGTTTGTTATGGAAATGTACTCTCCGTCGGCCTTTTTAACCCCGACTATGATATCCTCGATTATAGCCTCCGGCTCCTCATCCCTGGGATTGTCGGAGGTGACTATCGTCAGATCCGCCAGTCTTGAGGAGACCTCTCCCATCTCAAACCTCCTGTCCCTGGAACGGTTCCCGCCGCACCCGAAGAGGCAGACCAGCCGCTTAGGTTGATATTCTCTCAATGTAGCCAGCAGGCTTTCCAGGCTCATGGCATTGTGGGCATAATCGATCATCAGAGTGAACTTCGATGAAACCGGCAGTATCTCCACCCGGCCCTTTACCTGTATCTTAGATAATGATTCCTTTATTATCTTCCGGGGTACCCCGAAATGGCGGCAGATGGCTATGGCTGTCAGTGAGTTGTACACGGAGAACTTCCCGGGGATGTCTATCTCCACATCCATGTCCATTTTCCCGGATAAATGATAGGCCACTCCCAGGCTGCCGCCACGGTCGTAAAGACGGGCATCGCTGGCCCGAAGATCAGCATTCTCCGAGAATCCGTAGGTCTCCACCTCACAGGTATGGCCCTGCAATATCCTTTCCAAATGCTCATCATCCGCATTAAATATCCCCTGGCGGCACTGTTTAAAGAGCATCGCCTTGCAGCGGATATAGTCGTCTAAGTCTTTATGCTCGTTGGGGCCGATATGATCCGGCTCCAGATTCGTGAAAATACCGTAATCAAAAGTAAATCCTCCTACCCGATGGAGCATCAGGCCCTGGGATGAGACCTCCATGACCACACACTTAAGGCCGGCGTCTGCCATTTTCCTGAATGCCTCCTGTATCACGTAGGACTCTGGAGTAGTGTTCACTGCCGGGATAGCCTCGTCGCCGATGATAATCTCTATAGTACCGATAAGACCCGTGGGGTAGCCGGAATGTTCCAGGATGGATTTCACCATGTAAGTGGCAGTGGTCTTGCCTTTGGTGCCGGTGATGCCGATCGTGGTGAGCTGTTCTGCGGGGTAGCCGAAGTAGGCTGCGGAAAGCTCCGCCAGCGCCAGTCGGGAATCTCTTACCTGTATGATTGTAATATCGGCATTCTCCGGAATGTCCACAGAATGCTCTACAACTATGGCCGCAGCACCTTTTTCCACAGCCTGAGGCGCATAGGCATGGCCGTCGCTGACCGCACCGCTGATACAGACGAAGACAGAGCCACTCTCTATCTTTCTGGAGTCATAGACCAGGGTGGACATCTCCCTGTCAATACTTCCCTGTAATATTTTATATTCACTTCTCTCAAGTAAATCTGATAGTTTCATGATATTCTCCATTTTTACCTGTGTGAGGTGTCCATTTAGTTCGGGCACCGCCGGGTTTTTCGGTAATGCTTACGTTTTTCTTTATATTTACATCGGATAATCACCCTCAAATACCGTAGCAGCCGGGCCTGTCATCCACACGGTATTATTTTCCCTGTCATAGAATATGTCAAGATCTCCGCCCGTAAGATGTACTTTCACGTGATCATCTGTCAACCCATTTAAGACGCAGGCCACCACGGCGGCACAGGTGCCGGTGCCGCAGGCCAGGGTCTCGCCGCTTCCTCTCTCCCACACTCTCATCTCTGCCTCTCCCCGTCCCAGTACATGGACGAACTCGGTATTGATCCTGGCAGGGAAGAGCCGGTGATTCTCAAAAGCCGGACCGATCTCCTCAAGATCCAGGGATCTCACATCATCCTCGAAGACTACTGCGTGGGGATTTCCCATGGAAACGCAAGTGATGCGGTATTCCTTTCCGTCGACAGTGATGGGCTCGTTTACGACTTTCTCCATGTCGAAGCTGACCGGAATATCCCCCGGCACCAGTATGGGCGCACCCATGTCCACTTTTACCAGGGAGACTTTTCCGTTTTCAACGGTCAGATCCAGATATTTTATCCCGGCGGCGGTCTCCACCGAGATGGAAGCCGCCTCCGTCATTCCGTGATCGTAAAAATATTTCGCAACACAGCGTATGCCGTTGCCGCACATCTCACCCATCGAACCGTCGGCATTGTACATTATCATTTTACAGTCGGCCACATCCGAGGGAGCGATCATTATCAGTCCGTCGGAGCCAATTCCGAAATGCCTGTCGGAAACCTTTATAGCCAGAGTCCCCGGATCATCCACCTTTTCCTCGAAAAGATTCACATACACATAATCATTTCCGCAGCCGTGCATTTTCGTAAATTTCATCCCTCTGCTCCTCTCCTTTATACCCCGGCCTTAATCTGTCTCAGTACTCTCGTCCGACGAATCCGTCTCAGGCTCAGTGGGCTCGATCACCTCGGCCTGGCCGGTCACTGCACCGGTCTTCTGGCTGGTGTCAACCGTGGCATCCTCATCAGTATCAGCGGGGGTTTCCGCAGTCTTCGTCTCTGCATAGTAAATATAATTGCATTTCAGCACATCACTCTTTTGTCCATTCCCGTCTATAGCGACTATGGAGAGGATGTTATTTCCCTCGGGAACAGTTATGGGACCGGTGTATTCCCTGGAATACTCGTCAGGCACCGTATTGTCCCAGGTATAATATATCCTGCATCCCTCCTGAGCGGTGATGGTCACTGTAGTCTTTTTGGAAAATGTCCCGCCGTCGGGAGTGGCCACCGGAGCGTCAGGAGCCGCCAGTTCTATGTCGTACTCGGCAATTACGGGTTCGCTGTAGAAGCCCTTCTCATCCTTACAGACCGCTGTCAGCACCGTTACGCCCTGCTCCTCTATGGAAATGGCCGTGGTATATTTCTCAGACGAGTCATCGGGGATGCTGCCGTCCAGGGTATAGTAAATAACCAGGCCCTGTTCCGGAGCGGAAAGCTCCACCTCCTGGTACTCATCGTACTCTCCGCCTTCCACAGAGAGCTCCGGCTGAGCTACCAGATATTCCTCAATTATCGCCAGGATATCCGGGTCGGTCACAGAATTATGGAGAGCAATAATGCTGTCCATATCGCCCTCAGCATAGTAACTGTCACACAGAGTCCTGTAGGCATCCTGACTGGCAGGATCAAGAGTTATCACTGAAATCAAACAGGTCTCGGCGCTGTCATAATCCCCCAGTTCATAATTTACCTGTCCCAGCAGGAGAAGGGAATCCTCATCCTCCTTACCCAGGGCGATTATGCGCTCCAGATACTCCAGGGCCGAATCGTAATCCTTCTGCTCATACTCCGCTTCGGCCTCTTTAAGCAGCCAGGCTGCGGAATGACCGTGATAATATTTTACCCCGACTACCGCTGCAGCTATTACCGCAGCGACAACGATAACGAGAGCTGTCAGCCGCCTCTTCCTCTTCTGTTTCTTTTTTTTGCTGCTGCCCTCGCTTTTAACCGAAGCATCGGAACCCTTAGAGCTTCCGCCTGGCGAACCGGCGCTCCCGGCAGACTTTGACGCAGTGCCAATCTGACCTGTACTGCCATCCTCGTCCACCATATCTTTCAGGATTTCCTCTTCCAGCTCATCCATGGCGGAGATCACCTGGATCTCCTGGCCGCACCAGGGGCAGATTATACAATTCTCTTCTATCTCTTTGCCGCAATTGGGACAGTTCATGATTTACCTCTTACAGCTCGTCTTTTACAGCCTCGTATTCTTCCATGGTCATCAGCACCCGTCGGGGCTTGGTGCCCTCCTCAGGGCCGACCACACCGGCATCAGCCAACTGATCCATGATACGGGCTGCACGGTTGAAACCAATCTTAAAATTTCTCTGGAGCATGCCGATGGAGCCCTTCTCCTTCTCTATGAGGAAGACAGCCGCATCATAAAAATAGCTGTCACGCCCATCATCCGTTGAGGGAAAGCCACCGGCACTGCTGCCGCTGCCAAGGGATGACTCGGAGGTCTTCACTTTCTCCTCTATATCAGGCGAGAAATCCACCCGGCCGTTCTTTTCCACTATATCATCCACCACCGCTGCCACCTCCGCGTCAGAGACAAAAGCGCCCTGCACCCTGAGAGGCTTGGCATAACCCTGGGGATAAAACAGCATATCGCCCTTTCCCAGAAGCTTTTCGGCTCCGTTCATATCCAGGATAGTCCGGGAATCCACTCCGGAAGTCACGGCAAATGCTATTCTGGAGGGCATGTTCGCCTTGATAAGTCCGGTGATGACATTTACCGAAGGCCGCTGGGTGGCGATGACCAGATGAATACCCGCAGCCCTGGCCAGCTGGGCCAGACGGCAGATGGCATCTTCCACATCTCCCGCCGCCACCATCATCAGGTCGGCCAGCTCGTCTACTATAATGACGATATTGGGCATCCTCTGGGGCTTATCCTCATCCTCTATATCATTTACAGAGTCCACTTTCTTATTGTAGCCCTCCATATCCCGGACGCCGTACTCGGCGAACTTGTTATACCTGTCGGTCATCTCAGCCACGGCCCAGTTAAGTGCCCCGGCAGCTTTCTTCGGATCAGTGACAACAGGGATAAGCATATGAGGTATGCTGTTGTAGACGGAGAGCTCCACCACCTTGGGATCGATCATGATCAGCTTCACCTGATCCGGCCTGGCCTTGAATAAAATGCTCATGATGATGGTATTGATGCACACTGATTTCCCGGAGCCTGTGGCACCGGCGATAAGCAGATGGGGCATCTTCGCTATATCCGCCACTATGGTGTGTCCTGCGATATCCTTTCCTGCGCAGAAAGAGATGACAGACTTGTGATCCCTGAATTCCGGGGACTCCACCAGATCGCGGAAGGCCACGGTGACGTTCTCCTTATTGGGGACCTCTATGCCTATGGCCGCCTTGCCCGGTATAGGTGCTTCGATACGTATATCCGAGACCATGAGATTCAGCTTGATGTCATCGGCCAGATTAAGGATCTTGCTGACTTTCACACCCATCTCCGGCTGAACCTCATACTGGGTCACGGAAGGGCCGCAGATGACGTTGGTGACCCTTGCGTTTACTCCAAAAGTCTGGAGCGTCTCCTGCAGCTTATCAGACATTTGCTTTAAATGGGTCCGGCTATCACCGGTCTTATTGGGGTCGCCTTTTTTAAGGAGACGGATATCGGGGAATACATAATCAGAAGCTGCAGCCGCGCCCGTCTGGGATAAGGCAGCCGCAGCACCCACTGCCGCCACCTGGGAGGCTGCCGTCCCGGCAGACTGCTTAGCTGAAGCCTTAGCTTTCTTCTTCCCTGTCGCCGCAGCCTTCACCGAAAGCTCCTCCGAAGTCTCTTCCGGCACGGTCTCATCCAGGCCGTCATACTGTCCGGAGACCTGTATGGTTGGCTCCGGCACTATGAGATCCTCATCAAACGGCACACTGTCGTCATCGGTGATCCCGGACATATCCACCTCACTCATGCCCTCGGAGGCGGAGACATTTATCTCAGGCTCAGAGGGAGCCGGTGGCTCAAGCTTCGTATCCGTAGTGACACCGGAGACTCTTTTTTCCGTCCGACGCACACGTTCCTCCTCGGCACGTCTCCTGGCCTCATCCTCGCGGGCAGCCTTATTCTCAGCGCGGACTTCAGCCTTCTCCGCCCTGACTTCTTTTCTGTGCTCAATCCTTTCAGGAGCATGCTCACGGCTGTCAGAATATTTATTCGAAATGCCCCTGAAAAGTGATCTCTCGGTGATAAGCACCACGCAGAGCACCAGGACTATAATGGTAATGATCCAGGCTCCGGCCATACCGAAGGCTTTAAGAAGAGCTGAAGCCACCGCCCCTCCCAGTATTCCCCCGGCTGTCTTCCCATCTGCGCAGCTCTTAAAGAGGGCAGACAGATCAGTGGAGGCCTTTCCTATAAATACAATATGTAAGATGGCGCAGACGAAGACATAGCAGACCACGGCCGCACAGGTCTTGACCGCAGCCCGGCCCGGGTAGCCTGTATTTCTCTTATTTTTCTTTCCGGACATATGATTGGAGACGGCAAAGGCCACAATGAGAAAGAGAACCACCGGGAAAATATAGGACATTATCCCGAAAAGCCCGAAAAAGAAGTGGGAAAATCCCTCTCCGACAGCTCCGCCTTTTCCTATGTTGGTAATGAAAAGAATCACACAGAAAGCGAGTACCACAAAAAGAAACACCTCACTTTTCCAGGAAAACCCTCCGTTGGTGCTTCTTTTTCTCGCTGTCTTCTTTCTTTTGCGTCCGCTGCTTCTCCGGCCCGCAGACGATTTCCTATGTGCTGCCATGTATACCTCTTAAATAAAGCCCGGAAGGTGGTCATGCATTTACCGCAGCAGTGCGGCTCATGCATGACCTTAGTCCGGACTTTAACCGATCAAGTAGTTATATAGATTCTGATACTTCCTGGCGGATTCCTCCCAGGAAAAGTCCGCTTTCATGCCACGGTCAACCATCTGATTCCACTGACGCTTTTTGTCGAAGAAAACCTGCTTGGAGTAATTGATGACATGGAGCATGTCCTCAGCATTGTAATTTGAAAATGAGAAGCCGGTTCCGGTATTCTCATATTCATTGAAAGGCTGGACCGTGTCCTTAAGTCCCCCGGTCTCCCTGACAATAGGGACAGTGCCGTAGCGGAAGGACATTAGCTGGGTCAGGCCGCAGGGCTCAAAGCGCGAGGGCATGAGGAAAGCATCCGCCGCTGCGTAGAGCTTCTGCGCCAGGTCATCATCATAACAGATATTTGCGGAGATCCTGTCAGGGTACTTCCAGGCAAAATAACGGAACATATTCTCATAACGCTCCTCGCCGGTACCGATGACCACCAGCTGGGTGTAGTCGTCCACTATCCTCTCCAGGCAATAGTCGATGAGATCCAGGCCCTTCTGGTCAGTGAGGCGGGAAATGAGGCCCAGCATGTATTTGTGCCTGTCCACAGTAAGTCCCAGCATCTCCTGGAGCTTTAACTTATTATTCACCTTTTTCTTGCGGAAGGTCTCCTGGTCGTAGTTGGTAAACAGGGCGGGATCCGTTGCAGGATTGAAATGATCGTAATCTATTCCGTTCACTATGCCCTGCATGTCAAAATGCCTGGCGGCAAGAAGACCGTCCAGGCCCTCGCCATACTCAGCAGTCTGGATCTCCTGGGCATATGTGTCGCTGACCGTGGTGATATAGTCGGCGTATACCAGCCCGCCCTTAAGCATATTCGCGTCCTTTTTGAACTCCAGCTTGTCCGGGGTGAAGAGGCTCTCTGGCAGACCTGTGAGGCCCATCATTGTCTTCACATCCCAGATGCCCTGGAACTTCAGATTATGGATAGTCATCATGGACTTCATACCCCAGAAAAACATATTGCCCTGGAATTCAGTCCGTAAATACACCGGGATGAAACCTGTCTGCCAGTCGTGGCAGTGGATAAGGTCAGGCTTAAAGTCGATAAGGGGCAGCATGGAGAGCACCGCCTTGTCAAAGAAACAGAACTTCTCGATGTCATAGCGGATATTCCCATAAGGGGTAAAGCAATTGAAATAATCCTCGTTGTCAATAAAATAGTAAGTGATGCCATTCAGCTCATATTTTAACACGCCCACGTACTTATAGGGAACGTAAGGGCCTGTGCCCATATAAAAATGGGTGACATATTCGAACTGATTCCGGTAACGCTCCGGGATGCATGAATAATTGGGGATGACTACGCGGATATCCCACTCATCCCTGTCAAACATCCGGGGCAGGGAACCACACACGTCCGCCAGTCCTCCGGTCTTTATAAAGGGTACGCATTCTGATGCTGCAAATAAAATCTTTTTCATATAGTAAACTCCTCTTAAAATAAAAATAACCCATACGGTCTAATTATACAAGTCGGGTTCCTTTTGGTCAAGGGAAAGATACTTGCGCCCCTTTACTTTAAGATTTTACTGTGTTAAAATATCACCGTGCGAAAATTGATCGCAGGAGGTATTTATTTATGAATGACAAAATCAGGACAGGGGCAGTCGACCATCTCTTCCAGGCGATCCTAAGCCTTAATGATTTGGAGGAATGCTATCGCTTCTTTGAGGATGTGTGCACAGTTAACGAGATACTCTCCCTCTCCCAGAGATATGAGGTGGCAAGGATGCTGCGCCAGCATCGAACCTATCTGGACATTGCTGAGGCCACAGGCGCATCTACGGCCACCATCAGCAGGGTAAACCGGTCACTGAACTACGGAAATGACGGATACGACCTTGTCTTCGAGCGGTGTCCGGATCAGGACAGTTAAGTGAGCACCGGAGCACCACCAAATTCTAAAGGGAAATTCAATTTATGACTTTAGAAAACTTCTTTGAAGAACACAAAAAGATCGCCGTCGCTTTCTCGGGAGGGACTGATTCCGCATACCTTCTGTACATGGCGAAGGTCTGCGGTGCAGGCGTGACAGCCATATATGTAAAGACTCCCTTCCAGCCCCGGTTTGAGCTGGATGATGCCCGGCGCTTCTGCGGGGAGTACGACATCCCCCTGACTGTTGTGGAATACGATATTCTCACGGATCCGGTCATCGCCGCGAACCCTGCCGACCGCTGCTATCACTGCAAGAGAGCTCTCTTCACTCAGATAATCGAGACCGCCGGCACCCTGGGATATGACGAGGTCGCCGACGGCACCAACGCCTCCGACGACGCGGCCACCCGCCCCGGCATGCGGGCACTGTCCGAAATGGGCATACTCTCACCACTGCGCCTCTGCGGCCTGACCAAAAACAAAATCCGCATTGACTCAGCCCGCCTGGGTCTCTTCACGGCGGATAAGCCCTCCTACTCCTGCCTTGCGACACGCATTCCCACAGACACTATGATCACCTCAAAAATGCTCAATAAAATAGAGCAGTCAGAGACTGCCCTATCCAAACTTGACTTCATTGATTTCCGCGTCCGCTGTCTCTCATCAGACTCCGCCCGGATCCAGACAAGAGAATCCCAGCTTCCGCTGGTCCTGGACAGACGGGAGGAGATCCTGGCTGCGCTGACTCCATACTTCGCTGAAGTATACCTGGACCTTAGCCCAAGATAGCTTTATCGTTGGCGAATTCTTTGCCCGCGACCTCCTCGAACTTCTTCAGCAGATCAGTCACCGTCAGCTTCGCTTTCTCCTCGCCGCGTATGTCCAGGATGATCTCTCCCTCGGACATCATGATGAGCCGGTTCCCGTGTGCGATGGCATCCCGCATATTATGTGTGATCATAAGCGTCGTCAGATGATCCCTGTTCACTATCCTCTCCGTGGCCTCCAGCACTATGGCAGCCGTCTTGGGATCCAGGGCCGCAGTGTGCTCATCCAGGAGTAAAAGCTTCGGCTTCTTAAGGGAAGCCATAAGAAGTGTCAGCGCCTGCCTCTGCCCTCCGGAGAGCAGACCCACCTTGGAGGTCATCCTGTCTTCCAGACCCAATCCCAGAGTGGCGAGAAGCTCATGGTACTCTTCTCTCTCGCTGCGCTTTATGCCGCGCCGCAGGGTCCGCGACTGTCCCCTGCGTCTCGCCAGAGCCAAATTCTCATCTATACCCATGGTGGCAGCCGTCCCCGTCATGGGATCCTGGAACACCCGTCCCAGATATGCGGCTCTCTTGTGCTCCGGCAGCTTGGTGACGTCCTTGCCATCGATTATTATCTGTCCCTCATCCACAGGCCAGACTCCGGCTATAGCATTGAGCATGGTGGACTTGCCGGCGCCGTTTCCTCCTATGACAGTGACAAAATCCCCTTCTTCTAAGGTCAGGCTCACGCCCTTTAAGGCCGTCTTCTCATTTACAGTGCCCGGATTGAAAGTCTTTTTGATGTTTTTTATCTCCAGCATATCAGGCACCTCCCTTCCTCGCCAGCTTCGGGGATATCTTGCTCTTCCAGTAAGGGATGCCCAGGAAGATCGCCACGACCAGAGCCGACAAAAGCTTTAACAGATCGGTATCTATGCCCATCCAGATGACGAACTGGACGACTATGTAGTAGATCACGGCCCCAAAAGCCACAGCCAGCAGGGTCGACCAGAAATTCCTGAAGATCTTCCCGAAGATGGCCTCGCCGATGATGACTGCCGCCAGGCCGATGACGATGGCGCCGCGGCCCATATTTACATCGGAAAAGCCCTGATACTGTCCTAATAGGCAGCCGGAGAATGCCACCAGTCCGTTGGAGACCATAAGTCCCAGGATGCGGCAGAAGCCGGTGTTGATCCCCTCGGCCCTGGCCATCTGCTCATTGCAGCCTGTAGCCCTCAGGGAGCAGCCCAGCTCCGTCCCGAAAAACCAGTAGAGCACGGCGATTATCACCACGATTATCACCGCCACAATAAGGATGGTATTTCGAAACCAGGCAACATTTTTGATATATCGGAGGGAAACCAGCAGGTTATATTTATCTACATTTATAGCCTGATTGGATTTTCCCATTATTTTCAAGTTCACTGAATATAAACCCAATTGGGTTAAGATACCGGCGAGAATAGCCGGGATACCGAAGAACACGTGGAAGACGCCTGTGGCCAGGCCTGCCGCCATGCCCGCTAAGAATGCGCAGACCATGGAGACTCCCACGCTGCAGCCGGCCTGCATCATCATGACGCACACCGCCGCGCCGGTACAGAAGCTGCCGTCCACTGACAGATCCGCGATGTCAAGTATGCGGAAGGTAATGTATACGCCGATGGCCATGATGCCCCAGATCAGACCCTGGGCCACAGCCCCCGGCAGGGCATTTACAAGACTTATGATACTCATGATCTTTCCTCAAATCTTCCTGTTTTAGGAAAAGGACAGCGAGACCGGCCAGGCCAATCTCGCTGCCAATTATCTCATTAAGTTTTACTCAGACTCTATGGCAGTGAACTCATCGGATACTGTAATTCCCAGAGTATCGCAGCGGTCAGCGTCATATTCTTTGGTAACATTTGGCGCATACTCAATAGGCATCTCGGAAATGTCAGCCTCGCCTGTCAGGATCTGTGCAGCCATCTGACCGGTGGTGTATCCCAGGTCATAGTAGCTGATGGAAAGGGTGACGATACCGCAGCCACTGCAGATGCCTTCCTCACCGGCGATGATAGGGATACCGGCGGGCTCAGCGATGTTGTTGATCAGCTCAGTGTTGGCGGCCGCTGTGTTGTCGGTGGGGATGTAAAGTGCATCACACTCACTGCAGGCGGTGGTGACAACGCTTGCCAGATCGTTGGAATCGGAGAAGCCGTACTGGGTGACGGTAAGACCCATGTCCTCCAGATAAGCCTCGACGGTGTCTACCTGGTAAATGGAGTTGGCCTCAGCTGTGCAGTACAGCAGACCGATATTCTGTGCATCGGGAAGTACCTCAGCAAAGAGGTTGGCCTGCTCATCAAGGGGAGCCAGGTCAGAAGTGCCGGAGATATTTCCTCCCACAGTGCCGTCATAGTCATCAAGGCCTAAAGCAACATCATAAGCAGTGATGGATGTGCCCAGGACTGGGATGGTGTCAGTACCGGCCTGTGCAGCCTGGAGAGCGGTGGTGCCGTTTGCCAGGATCAGGTCATAGTCGTTACTCACGAAGCTGTTTACGATGGTGGCGCAGGTGGCGGAGTCGCCCTGAGCGTTCTGCTCATCGAAAGTCACGGCGTCGCCCAGCTCCTCAGCCAAAGCATCCTCAAAGCCCTGGGTAGCTGCGTCCAGAGCCTCATGCTCCATCTGCTGGCAGATGCCTACGACATAAGTAGCATCTGTGGCTTCCTCTGTGTCAGCTTCCTCTGTCTCCTCTTCCTCAGGCTCAGCGCTTAATTCTTCCGTCTCAGCCGCTGCGGAGCTCTCATCAGCTGCGGTGTCCGCATCGGATGAGCTGCTGCCGCATGCTGCCAGGCTCAGGCAGAGACCTGCGGTCAGAGCAATTGCTAATACCTTTTTCATCTTCATTTCATCTTCCTCTTTTCTTTTGTGATTTGGGGTGTGCCGAAAAAATTTGTAAGTCATCGACACGCACCATTTGGGATTTTATCACTTCAACGCAAAAAAGTCAACGACAGATAAATTAATAAGAGACAATCACTCCTATACCTTCAGCGGATTCTCCGTCATCCAGGGCTCCGTTATAGTCCACGGAGCTTAAGGTCAGGGTCTTGCCGCTGACAGAATACGTGCAGTTCCAGCCATCGGAAATAGTGACATCGCTGTCGAAGTCGATATTAACTGTCCAGGAGGTCACTGCCGCACCGGAACTGTTCGTTACGGTGATGTCGTACATATAGACCTGGGTGCCGTTATCCTCCCAGCTGTTGGTGAGGGATTTGGTGACTGTCATGCCGTTGCTGGCCTCAGCGGCGTAGGCACTGTCATCCTCTGTCTCCTCCTCCATCTCAGGCAGTTCGTAAGGCTGTCCGCTCATTTCGGATTGAAGAAGGCTGTATATCCAACGTCCGGAATGGCTTAAGTCGTCCACGGTGAAGCCGAAAGTCTTTGTCACGCTGCTGTCAATGATGGACGAAGACTCGTCCTTATTTGAGAGGTTCCACATGACGTAGCTGACGTTATACTTATCCATCAGCTCCACCCAGGCATCGGCAGATTCCTCGTCTATAGTCCCATTGCCGCTGGCGTCGCAGATACCGAACTCGGTGACGAAGATGGGCAGGCCGTCATTAATTGCCGCCTCCATTTTATTTCTCAGATCATCCTTGTGGGTGGCCGCATAGAAATGAAGGGTGTACATGATATTATCATAATCAGTGATGGGATCAGCCGCCGCTTTATCCACCTCCTGTGACCAGGTAGGAGTGCCCACGATGATCACCGCATTGGGAGAATTGGCACGGATAATAGGGATTATATCCTCAGCATAAGCTTTGATAGTGTCCCAGTCGGCGCTGCCGTTTGGCTCGTTGCAGATCTCATACAGAACATTATTATGATCCGCGAACTCAGCTGACATCTCATCAAAGAATTCCTCAGCCTCGGACTGATAGGTAGTCGGAGTGCCCTCAGAGAGAATGTGCCAGTCCACTATGACATACATGTCCTCATCAGTGGCATACTCCACTCCCTCTTTTACCAGCTCCTTTAAAGCCTCCTGATCTCCGTCAGTACAGTAACCGCCGGACTCAGCTGTGTACATGGCCAGGCGGAAGACATTGGCGCCCCAGGCATGCAGGTCTGCCATGCAGTCGGAATTGATATACTCCGGAAACCAGGCCAGGCCGTGGCTGGAAATGCCCCGAAGCTGCACCGGGTCTCCGTTCTCATCAACCAGCTGGGTACCATCCACATGGAGAGCTCCGTTGACGGAGGGCGTCGCCAGGTCAAAATCTTCAAAAAGCTCCGCCTCGACCTCTTCATCCTCGATATCCTCATAATCCTCTTCAGGCTCTGCCGAAAGCTCCTCAGTCTCAGCCGCGGATACCTCCGCATCAGTTCCCCCGGAAGCAGATGCGCCTTCTGTATCGCTGCTGCCGCATCCGACCAGCGAAAATACCATAGTAAGAGCCATAATTACCGCAAGTACAATAAACTTTTTCCTCATATCTCATCACCCCGATTCAACATATTTTCAAACATTTTCAATCCCAATAGACATGTTAGTGCTTCTAATCC
>JAJPYU010000283.1 GCA_021204765.1 Clostridiales bacterium | reverse complement strand
AAGACAAGCAGCTTGCTGCGCAGTCTGATTGGATGCTATCATGCGTCCGTAGGTGAAAAGGTTGATTTCACAAAACATTTAACAGTTTTGTGAAATCCCCCTACCTTTTCTTGAGAGGGCACCTCATAAAAATAGAAAGAGAGGAACTTCTTATGGACAAGATCAGAATGATGACGCCCCTGGTGGAGATGGACGGTGACGAGATGACCCGCATCCTCTGGCAGTATATCAAGGACGAGCTCATCACCCCTTTTGTGGACTTAAAGACAGAGTACTATGACCTGGGACTCATGCACAGGAATGAGACCGACGATCAGGTCACCATCGACTCCGCTGAGGCCACCAAAAAGTATGGTGTGGCGGTGAAGTGCGCCACCATCACTCCCAATGCAGCCCGGGTGAAGGAGTATAACTTAAAGGAAATGTATAAGAGCCCTAACGGCACCATCCGTGCTATATTAGACGGCACCGTATTCCGCGCACCGATAAAGGTAAAGGGCATAGAGCCCTGCGTAAAGAACTGGAAGAAGCCCATCACTATCGCCCGTCACGCCTACGGCGATATCTATAAGGCCAACGAGATGATAATCCCCGGCCCCGGCAAGGTGGAGCTGGTTTACACCGATGAGAATGGTCAGGAGACCAGAGCTCTGGTCCATGAGTTTACCTCTCCCGGCATGGTCCAGGGCATGCATAACCTCAACAAGTCAATCGAGAGCTTTGCCAGAAGCTGCTTTAATTACGCAGTTGACACGAAGCAGGATCTCTGGTTTGCCACCAAGGACACCATCTCCAAGAAGTACGACCACAGCTTCAAGGACATTTTCCAGGAGATTTTTGATACCGAGTACAAGGAAAAATTTGAGGAGCTGGGCATCACTTACTTTTATACCCTCATCGATGACGCGGTAGCCAGAGTCATGAAAGCTGAGGGCGGATTCATCTGGGCCTGCAAGAACTACGATGGGGACGTCATGAGCGACATGATCTCCTCGGCCTGCGGGAGTCTCGCCATGATGACTTCCGTGCTGGTAAGCCCCAGCGGAGTCTACGAGTACGAGGCGGCCCATGGCACCGTCCAGCGCCATTACTACAAGCATCTGGCGGGGGAGGAGACCTCCACGAACTCCGTGGCGACCATCTTCGCGTGGACGGGGGCCTTAAGGAAGCGCGGTGAGCTGGACGGGACCCCCGAGATTGTGTCTTTCGCGGACGCCCTGGAGCGCGCCTGCATCGACACCATTGAGTCGGGCAGGATGACCAAGGACCTTGCCCTTATTACGGAGCTGCCGAATCCGACGGTGCTCAACAGTCTTGATTTCATCAAAGCTATAAGGGAGACCTTAGAAAAAGCGTTATGATATTATCCGTCCAGAACGTAAGTAAATCATTTGGTGAAGACGTCGTCTTAAACGGCGTCTCCTTCCATGTGGAGGACTATGAGAAGGTCGCCATCGTAGGCATAAATGGCGCCGGCAAGTCCACGCTCTTAAAGATTATCGTCGGAGAACTGGAGGCTGACGAGGGCACGGTGACTCTTTCCAGGGGGAAGACCCTGGGTTATCTGGCGCAGCATCAGGAGGCATTCGGGGAGCGGACCATCTACGAGGAAGTCCTTGAGGCGAAAAGCGACATCGTGGAGATGGAGGCCCGCATACGCTCCATGGAGGCTGAGATGGAGACTGTGCCGCCGGAGGAGACCGAAGAGTTCCTGGAGCGCTATCATCGCCAGCTCTTGGAGTATGAGGCCCGGGACGGCTACGCCTTAAAGAGCGAAGTCTCAGGCATCATCAAGGGTCTTGGCTTTTCCGAGAATGAGTTTGACAAGCCCTGTAAGGAGCTCTCCGGCGGACAGAAGACCCGGGTGGCCTTAGCCCGCCTTCTGGTGACCCGTCCTGACATCATCCTTCTGGATGAGCCTACCAATCATCTGGACATAGCCTCGATTACATGGCTTGAGACCTTTCTCATAAATTACAGGGGTGCCGTGGTGGTGGTGGCCCATGACAGATATTTCCTGGACAGAGTTGTGACGAAAGTTGTGGAGATCAGTCTCCACAAATCCATGGTCTTTAACGGAAATTATTCCTACTACGCCCAGAGAGCCCAGGAGGTGCGCCAGGAGCGGCTCCGCGCATATATGAACCAGCAGCGGGAGATAAAGCACCAGGAGGAGGTCATAGAGCGGCTGCAGTCATTTAATCGGGAGAAGAGCATCAAGCGGGCAGAGAGCCGCAAAAAGAAGCTGGCGAGGATGGAGGTAATTGAAAAGCCCGGACAGGAGCACTCCAAAATGCACATCCGCTTCACACCGGCCATTGAGAGCGGCAAGGACGTCCTGGCTGTGGAAGACCTGGCAAAATCCTACGGCGACAAGCATCTTTTCTCAGACATTTCCTTTGACATACAGCGGGGCGAGAGAGTGGCCTTAATAGGTGAGAACGGCACCGGCAAGACCACCATTTTAAAGATAATAAATCAGATAGCGGACGCCGACGCCGGCGAGTTTCGTCTGGGAACTAACGTCTGTATCGGTTATTACGACCAGGAGCAGCAGGAGCTCCACATGGAAAAGAGCCTTTTCGACGAGATTGGTGACGACTATCCCTGGATGACTGAGACAGAGATACGAAATATACTGGCGGCCTTCCTCTTTACCGGGGATGAAGCCTTTCGCCTGGTGGGTGACTTAAGCGGCGGCGAGAGGGGACGCCTCTCCCTGGCAAAGCTTATGCTCTCCGAGGCCAATTTCCTCATTCTCGATGAGCCGACGAACCATCTGGATATCGCCTCCCGGGAGATCCTGGAGGATGCCCTTACCGGCTACGGCGGCACCGTCTTTTTCGTATCCCACGACAGATATTTCATAAATCGGACAGCCACCCGCATCTTAAATCTCTCCGACGGCTGCCTGACAAACTACCTGGGAAATTATGATTACTACCTGGAGAAGCGGGACGGGATGATCCAGGTCAGCGAGACAGTGACATCCGGCACCTCCCCGGCAAAGTCCGAGCCCGTCTCCGACTCAAAGGCAGACTGGCAGGCGAAAAAAGAGGAGCAGGCCCGCCTGCGCAAACTGAACAACGACATAGCGAAGACTGAATCCGATATCGCGAAGCTGGAGGCCCGCCTTAAAGAGATAGATGCCGAGTATGAAAAGCCTTATATTGCAACAGATCCCGTAAAGCTTTCAGAGTTGGGAAAAGAGCAGAGCGGCATAGATGAAGTCCTGGAAAAACTCTACGATAAGTGGGATGCTTTAAATAAGGAATTAGATGAGGGATAACTTTCGCTTCCAGATTGACAAAAATTTGACAGTCTAATATAATGATTCTGATAAAAAACGAGTGCGAGGGATATGACAGTGCAGAAAGAGATTTCACAGGCGGTCATCCGCCGCTTACCAAGGTATTACAGATATTTGCGGGATCTTCTGGACGAGGGCGTGGAGCGCATCTCCTCCAACGAGATGAGCGCCCGCATGAAAGTCACGGCTTCCCAGATCCGTCAGGATCTCAATAATTTCGGCGGTTTCGGCCAGCAGGGCTATGGCTATAATGTCCGCTATC
>JAJPYU010000004.1 GCA_021204765.1 Clostridiales bacterium | reverse complement strand
CTCCAGCAGGTCGACCGTGTTCCTCGCAAACCGCTGTATGGATTTCGTGAGGATGATATCGATCTTGCCGGATTCACAGTCGGCCATCATGCGGTTGAACTCATCACGGTTTTTTGTGCCGGTCCCAGAAATGCCGTAATCTGCATAGACCCCGGCGTATTCCCACTCGGGATTCCTCTGGATGAATCCGCTGTAGTAGCTGACCTGCGCCGACAGGGAGTGCTGCATACGTTCGGTCTCCACAGACACCCTGGCATAAGCTGCGACTCGTTTTCTCCGTTTCGGAACTGGCAGCCTGCTTTCTATTTTTTCTACCGATTTCATCGAATCGCCTCCTTTTCAGTGTCTATATATCACTCTGAAAGCCGGTTTTATCAAGCATTTTCCGAGAACAATGTACCCAAATACGGGCGGTATTTTTCAAGCAGGATTGTATCAATCTCGTCATATTCTTCTTTGGTGATAAGCCCGTCCCCCAGCATGTTTTTTCCTATTGAAAGCGCGGCATGGTAGAGCATATCGTTGCGGATCTCTTCCGAAGTCACAGGGAGTCACCACCTTTGAACCTTGCCGTGATATAGCACTCATGGCTGCAGTATTTCCTGTGGCTGTTCCCATAGGCCGTGAATTCTTTGCCGCAGGTGGGGCAGGTGTAATGATAGACGGCTTTTTGGTTCACCTGGTTTTGGTGAGAGTTCCACCATACCTCGCGGCAGGCGGGGCAGCAGAATTTCTTCTTTTTTACTTTAGGGCGCTGGGTGAGCGGTTTCCCACAGTTCAGGCATATGTCCACGCTGATAGTCACGCGGGCGTTGCTTTCCGCTTTCACGCCGGCGAGGCCGTGGGAACGGCAGTAGGCCTTCACGCTGTCCTTGGAAAGGCCGATGGCTTTGGCAATAGCGGTATAGCCGTTTCCCTGTCTGCGCAGCACTTCGATTGATTCCCGTTGTTCGTTCGTCATGTTTATTCCTCCAGTCTGAGAGGGTTACCCTCAGTACCCACTGGAAAAAAAGTGCGTAAGTGGTCCGCTTTTGAGGCAAATGATTTTTTGAAATTTTTCATTAAAAAAGCGGACCACCAGGACGGTTTTGTTCCAGTGGGTAGTAGGGACAGGGAAAACAAATCGTCCCGGAAAGGAGGAACCGCTCATGACTGATATGGAAATTGGACGCAGGGGCGGCACAGATGCCGATGACCTGGAACTGATCAGTATTCTCGCGGCTATAAGCGTCACATCCAAACGGCTGGCCGGAAAGCTGATCAGGCTTTCCCAAGCAGATCACTCTAAGGAAGGAGGAAGAAAATCCAATGAAGCTGTACGAGGTCAATCAGGCTATCGAGGAGATATTTGACCAGATGGTCGATGTTGAGACGGGCGAGGTCATTTCCGATTCGGAGGAACTGATGGGACAGCTGGATGCGTTGCAGATGGAGCGGCAAAGGATCCTGGAGTATCTGGCGAAGCTGGCCCTGAACACCAGGGCTGAGGAGAACTCCCTTAAGGAGGAAGAGACCAGGTTGAGGGAACGCCGGGTGCGCCTCTCCAAAAAAGAAAGCAGCCTTATGGATGTGCTTGACCGGGAATGTGGCGGTGTGAAGACCGATCTCGGTGTGGCCACACTGTACTATCGCAGGACATCCCATGTGGAAGTGTCTGACCCGGAAAAGGCCGTCCGCTGGCTCAAGCGGAACGGACACACCGGATGCTACCACACGCCCGAACCGGAGGTAATGAAGAGTGAAGTCAAAAAACTGTTAAACCTGGGAACGGAGGTGCCGGGATGCCTGGTAGTAGAGAACCGTTCCTGTTCACTGAGATAGGAGGACGAAATGTTAAACATCAAAAACGGTAAGATTCCCCGCCCGCAGAAGGTTGTCATCTACGGCGCGGAGGGAGTCGGGAAGACCACGCTGGCTTCGAAATTTCCCGACCCGCTTTTTGTGGATACGGAGGGCGGCACGGCCCACATGGATGTCAGGCGGATCGACAGGCCGGCCACCTGGGAGGAACTTCTCTCCATTGTCGGGGAGGTCGCGGCCACGAAAGGTGTGTGCAAGACGCTTGTCATCGACACAGCGGACTGGGTTGAGCAGCTGGCCATCAAATATGTCTGCGGCAAATACAGGAAAGCAGGTATCGAGGAGTTCGGATATTCAAAAGGGTATGTGTATCTGGCGGAGGAATTCTCCCGGCTCCTCGCTGCTCTGGACAAGGTCATCGCGTCCGGCACCCACGTTGTGGTGACTGCCCACGCCAAGATGCGGAAGTTCGAGCAGCCGGATGAGATGGGAGCATACGACCGGTGGGAGACCAAGCTGACAAAGCAGGTGGCTCCCCTGCTTAAGGAATGGTGCGATATGCTCCTGTTCTGCAATTACAAGACTTTCGTGGTCCAGAGTGACAACGCCATGGAGAAGGCCAAGGTCCAGGGAGGCAAGCGGGTGATGTACACCACCCATCATCCCTGCTGGGATGCCAAAAACAGGCACGGGCTCCCGGAGGAACTCGACCTGGAGTTTTCAGGGATTGCACATCTGTTTAAGGAGAACGCGGACATATCCGCTGCGCCGGAGGCTCCAGGGCAGAGCCCCATCGATGAGCTCCGCGCCATGATTGTGGAGGCCGGGGTGACAGATGCAGATGTACAGAAAGTGGTCTCCGACAAGGGGCACTATGCTGTGGATGTTCCTCTCACGGACTACACGGACAAATTCATCTCCGGCTGGGTAATAAAATACTGGCCACAGATTTTAGACATTATCAACGTTGCCAATTCGATGAAGGAGGATATCTCTCATGAATGATGATTACAGAAACCCACAGGATGGCTGCCTCGATTGGAATGATTCCATCGAGAATGATGGGCAGGATTTTATTATCCTGCCGGAGGGTGACTACAACTTTACTGTCACTGATTTTGAGCGCGGACGCTTTCCCGGCGGGCCGAAGGTGCCACCTTGCAATAAGGCGTCCCTGACCTTGCAGGTCAAGACTGACGATGGCATCGCCAATGTCCGTACCGACCTGTTACTTTACCGGTCCCTGGAGTGGCGTATTTCCGCCTTTTTCAGATGTATCGGTCAGAAAAAGCATGGCCAGCGCATGGTTATGGACTGGAATAAGGTTCTCGGTTCAAAAGGCCGTGCCCACTTCAAACCCCGCAATTACACCGACCGGGACGGCAATGACCGGCAGGCAAACGATGTTGACCGTTTTATCGATTACGATGAGAAATTCTTCCCGGAACAGGATGAGTGGATGCAGATTCCCGATGGCCAGGAAGAGCTGCCGTTTGAATAGGAGGTGCCACATGTTTGAGCTCAGACAATACCAGTCTGAGGCGAAAGACGCGATCCTTTCTGAGTGGTCCGAGGGACACCGGAAGACCCTTCTGGTGCTCCCGACGGGCACCGGGAAGACTATAGTTTTTGCCTCAGTCGCAGATAACCAGGTGCATCAGGGGCACCGGGTGCTCATTATGGCCCATCGCGGGGAGCTGCTCGATCAGGCGGCGGACAAGCTCCGCGATGCCGCCGGGCTTGACTCCGTTCTGGAGAAGGAGAAATCCACAAGCCTGGGCAG
>JAJPYU010000240.1 GCA_021204765.1 Clostridiales bacterium | reverse complement strand
CAGTTTCCATGCTGGCGGAGCCGCCGTCGGAATCTATGACCCGGCTGGTCCGCTCCGAAGAGACAGCGCTTAAGGTCTCGGCGATTATCTTGTCGATAGTATCCGCCTCAGACTCCATGCCTCCGGATAAGGGATAGCAGCCCAGGGTCCTGAAGCGGACCTTCTTCATCATGGGCTTCTCGCCGGGATTCATCCTCATCCTGTCGTCATCCACCATGATGAGATTCCCATCACGCTCAACAACCGGACGCACAGCAGCGAAATAGAGGGGAACTATCTCGATATTCTCCCTCTTGATATACTGCCATATATCCTTCTCAGTCCAGTTGGAAATGGGAAAGACCCGGATGCTCTCGCCCTTATAGATCTCCGTGTTGAAGAGCTTCCACATCTCGGGGCGCTGATTCTTGGGATCCCAGGCCTGCTCTGAATTCCTGAAGGAGAATATCCTCTCCTTGGCCCGGCTCTTCTCCTCGTCCCGGCGTCCGCCTCCGAAAGCCGCTGTGAAGCCGTACATGGTGAGAGCCTGCTTTAAAGCCTGTGTCTTCATGATATCAGTGTATGAGGCACCGTGATCGAAAGGATTGATACCCTGGCGTACCCCCTCCTCATTGATATACTCGATCATCTCCAGGCCGTACTGCTTTGCAATACGATCACGGAATTCGATCATCTCGTGGAACTTCCAGGTGGTATTCACGTGCAGAAAAGGAAAAGGCGGCTTCTCCGGATAGAAAGCTTTCAGCGCCAGATGCAGCATCACCGAACTATCCTTTCCGATGGAATAAAGCATGACAGGCTTCTCACACTCTGCAGCCACCTCACGCATGATATAGATGGCTTCCGCTTCCAGTTCTTCTAAATGATCCATAATTTGTACCTCCAAGATAGTTACTGTTCACACGGTAGCCAGAGCGGTTATATGAATGTTGCAAACTCGTTTGCAAACATTCATATAATCGTTCTGGCTACCTGTGCAACAGGTAACCTCCAACCACATGAGCAGTCTTAGCTCCGCAAGAAGCGAGAAAGCATGCGACACTTGTGTCGCAGGCGAGAGTGCGAATATGGGTGGAGGCTACCGTGTGAACAATCACTTGCGTTCCCATCCACTGTCCAACAATGCGTCCACAGCCCTCAGGGCTTCCTCCTCATCTGCGCCATCGCAAATGCATTCTACTTCATCCCCCGCCTTAATGCAAGCCCCCAGAATGGCCAGCAGGCTCTTGGCATCAGCCGTCTTGTTGTCCTTCCGTATCTGTATTGATGACTCAAAGGAAGTAGCCAGATTGGACAGCTCCCCGGCAGGCCTGAGGTGCAGCCCGGTGGGATTATTGATAGTTATCTTTTTCCTGACCATTATAAATACCTCTCCAAATTTTACTCGCTTTTCATGACGGTGACGGAGACCGTGGCTTCAGCTGAAGTGCCATAATCTCCATCAAAATCTACAGGAACCATGTATAACCCCGCGTCCAGTCCCGTTATATCCACCGATCCGGATATCCTGTTGGCATTTATGGAATCCAGATCACTTTGCAAACCGCTTATCTTCACAGTGATCGTGTCATCTTCTGTGTTTATGTTATATGACAGACCCTCATCCGGTCCGGTCACCAGGAGATTTTTCACCGGCATGGCAAACTCCTCTGTCACTATCTCTTCTATATTAATAGTGACCTCCAGGGTAGGAGATTCATCATCCGAGAGCTCCACCCCGTCGGGCAGCAGAGCGGGAAGATAAATCTGGGCTGTCACATTCCTCGCCGCACCGGTAATATCAGTCTGAAAGGTAGATATCTCCAACTCGTCAAGGCTGTTCACCACATCGGACTCCCCCTTTATGGTGATGGAATCCGCATCACAGTCCAGGCCGGTATACAGGTACCCATCAGCGGGCTCTCCCGTGACATCAAAGCTTATGGGTATGGACTTCTCTTCCCATATGCTCGTCACAGCCACCACCTCTGAATTGTCAAGCGTCAGGCGGCTTTGGTCTATCTCAGCCCCGGCCTCATCCGTCAGAAAGACATTCTCATCGGACAGCAAAGTCTCCTCCGCCCCATCAGTGTCAATATATATATAGGCCGAATCGATCAGGTCTACCACGGACTGGGGGCCTGTAACAGTAAGAGTGTCAGGGGATATCTCCACTGACTCCACAAAACACCCGCCCGCAGGATCGCCGTTGGTAATCGCAGTTATCTCAAACTGCTTCTCCACCAGATCCTCCACATTCAGCACCAGATAAGTATCCCTCACTGAAATATCCAGCTGGGAGCTGTAGCGGGTGGCAGTTAACGTAATAGGCACCATAGTCATGGAATCATCGATATTTTCCATGTTGGCTGTGGCCTTGAAATCATCGCTGGTCAGAGTCTCCACTATTGAACGCTTGCCCGTTACCGTAAATGATATGGTCTCTGTGTTGTCTATGACCTCGTAGGTCTTCCCCGCATCTGTCAGGTACTCATCATTAATTATCTGGACCGGCACGGAGAAAGTGGCTGATTTATCCGGATCTGCGGTGTTCACTACGGCAAGCCAGATGATGACGGCGAATACTGCTCCCAGGACTTTGAGCCCGAAATTATTGGTCACTATTTTTCCCAGCTTCTTAAGCATCTTTCGCCCTCCTTTGTGACTGGTCCGGGGAGGGATCATCCTTTTTATTGCCGGAGGAACCGGAGAGCTTTCTTCTCACTTTCTCCATGAAAGAACTCTTGTCCACTGTCAGCCTGGCCGCGTACTTAAGCTTGCTCTTAAGGAAATCATTGTCTACGTCGTGATAGAGAGTGCCCTCCATAGCCAGGGATATGGCACCGGTCTCCTCCGAGACCACTATGGTAAGGGAATCGCTGACCTCGCTGATGCCCACGGCTGCCCTGTGCCTCGTGCCAAGCTCCTTGGACAGCTCCATATTGTCGGACAGGGGCAGATAGCAGGTAGCTGCCACTATGCGATCCCCACTCACTATTATGGCTCCGTCATGCAGGGGCGTATTGTGCTCGAAAATATTTATCAGCAGCTGGCTGGAAATAAGGGAATCCAGGGGTATGCCCGTGCGGATATACTCTTTTAGCTGCACATTTCTCTCTATGACTATCAGGGCACCGGTCTTTTCCTTCCCCATGGCATTGCAGGCTCTTACAAGCTCGGATACGGTCTTTTCCGAAAAGCGGGTGGAATTATCCTTAAGAGCGTCGAAATTAAACCACCTGCTGAGGAAATTTCTTTTGCCCAGGCTCTCCAGGGCATTTCTCAGCTCCGGCTGGAAAATAATCACCAGGGCTATGACTGCGATACTGGCCAGCTTTCCCACCAGCCAAAGTATGATATTCATCTGCAATACCGCTGCCACCACCAGGAAAACAAGGATGACAATGATTCCTTTAAGGAGATTCCAGGCGCGGGTATTCTTGATCCAGGCCATGATCTCATAGAGGACGAAGGCGATGATTATGATCTCTATTATATCTTTCACCGTGATCTTCGGCAAATTGAACCAGTAGAGATATTTGTCAATTACGGCATAGAGGCTGGCCGCCATCTCCCGCATCCCGTCACTTCCTTTCTACATTGTCATCCATGGAGGCCTGCATC
>JAJPYU010000075.1 GCA_021204765.1 Clostridiales bacterium | reverse complement strand
TATCCCGCCGTCAGATCAGGGATTTATGATTATATCATTATTTGACACCGAGAATGTAAGTACATAGTATCCGCCCTCATTGTTCACCAGCATGGCCGAGTACAGATAGCTGCTTCCGGAATAGGTGGAATCACTGACGTCCCAGTTGAAATTATAGCCCTTTCTGTGAAGATAAGTGTCACAGTACTCCTTCTGCAGGGCCTCGGTGAACTCCTCCGCCGAGTACCCTGTATCCTCCAGATTCCCGAAAATTCCGTTCTCGGAGAATATGTCCCCGGAGTCGTACTCAATGACCTGATTCAAAAAGAGCGGAGGCCGGGTCAACAGATCAAATATCTCCGGCTGGTTCTCGTCACTGTCCGTCTTCAGGGTGTACTTCAGGTAAAGTATGACCCCGGTGTCATCATCCACAACGGCATTGATGCGGTCTCCGGTCTTATCCTCCAGAAGGAAATCCCAATAGATGAGGGAATCCTCCCCGTCTATCTTAAGATAAATATTGTGATTCAATTCGGAAAAGCCCTCGGCAGTGTATGGGATTTCCCCCATCTCCTCCTCATTCCCGGAAAAAAGCACGTCCAAACCCATCATCAGCTGCTCCAGAGCCTGATCCCCGTCCATCTTCCGGGCAGAATCCAGCTTTACCGGAGAATCATCCTCACCTATCATCCTGTATTTCATGAGCAGGGTAGTGGATGATCCCAGATTTAACTGTACACTGTTGGCGCTGACCGTCTTTATTGTCTCGTCAGTCTGCCGATCCTGGAAATATCCCACCACTGTAGGCAGGCCGAGACCCACTGCAATGGCAAGGACCAACAGGCAGTAAACCATGACTTTCAACAGCTTCCTCATGAGAGCTCACCGCCCCTCAAAATGACAGTCACCTGCGTACCCCGCCCCGGTGCCTGTGCAAAGGAAATACTGCCTCCATGGACAGCGGCTATCTCCCGACAGAGGGAAAGGCCTAAACCCACGCCTCCCATTGAGCGGGAGCGGGACTTGTCCACACGGTAAAATGCGTCGGTTATCTTATCCATCTTGTCCTGGGGGATGCCGCATCCCTCATCCCTCACGGTCAGGGTGCATTTCTCCCCGTCTATACGAACAGTGACAGTAATCTCACCGCCCTCATCCATGGCCTTTCTGGCATTGTCGATCAGATTTATGATCAGGGACATTACCAGGGTAGGCTCCATCCTGCATATCCCCTCATCGCAATCCTGACTTAAAGTAATATTTCTCTCCTCCAGGGCCGCCCCCATGACGCTGGCCGCCTGTGCCACCAGCTTCTTCGGCGAACAGGGGGAGAACTCCGGGTGGGCATTCTTCGCAACCAGCAGGTCCAGAAGCTTAAGTGACAGGTTCTCCAGCCTCCTGCCCTCAGAGAAAATGTAGTTGGCCGCTTCCTGTGCCTGCTCCCCGGTGATCTTCTGCCTCCGCAGCAGGTCGGAATAGCCGATTATGGAGGTCATGGGCGTCTTGATCTCATGGGCAAAATCACCCATGAATACTTCCTGTCTCTCCATGGCGTCCTGAAGCTGCTCGATATTTTTCTCCAGCTCGTCCGCCATGTGGTTGAAATTTTCAGCCAGCATACCGATCTCGTCCCTGGCCTTGACATTTGCCCGCTCTGAGAGATCCCCATCGGAAATCTCCTGGGCCGTCCGGGAGAGCTCCCGCATGGGCCTGGTCATGAAAAATGCCATGACAAACGACATGATGGCTCCAACGGCGATGATGGCCATGAAAATGTAACGGTAAAGCCGCTGCTGGGTATCCCGAAAATCATATATGGATGAAATATCGTAAATGCTGTCCAGATAGAGCACTGTGCCGCCGGCCTCCAGGGAACCCGAGACCTGGAGATAATTGTCTCCGCCCTCGGCGAAGACCATAAGCTCCAGCTGATCCGGCTCAACAGAATCTGTGAGATCCCGGACATAAGCTGTCACCCTGCTGCTGTCGTAAATTCGGTCCCCATCCACGGTCAGGCACAGGCCGTCCCAGCTGCCGCCGCCGTTATCCTCCAGCTGCTCCAGGATGTCCACGATGCTGCCATAGTAAGCCTGGGGGCTTACGCTGTTGACGACGCTGAGCATATTCAAAACTGTCTGGTAAGAGTCCACCGCCGTCTGCTCCTCCTGCCGCAGGTTATTGGAGAAGGAGACCGATATCAGCAGAGTCCCGCCCACCCCAAAGGCAATGGACAGGAAAATGATGACGCAGACCGCGATCTTCATTCGATACTTCATGCCCACACGGCTACTGTTAACACGGTAGCCAGGACAGCTATATGGATACTTCAAGCTTGCTTGATAGTAGACATATAGCTGTCCTGACTACCTGTGTAACAGGTAACCCCTCCTTACACTTCTAAGCGATATCCCACCTTATGAACAGACTGGATCACATTCTCCAGCCCGCATTTTTTCCTGATGCGCTGTACATGGAGATCCACCGTCCGGCTGTTTCCCAGGTACTCGCCGCCCCAGACTCTCTCATATATAGTCTCACGGTAGAGAGCCACGCCGGGATTCTGCACAAAGAGCACCAGCATGTCAAACTCCTTTTTCGTGAGAGTGATGGGTTCCTCACCCTTCTTCACAACCCTGGATCGCAGGTCGATGGTGAGATCCGCCACCTTTAAGACCTCGTCTATCTTATGATTGCGGCGGAGCACCGCCTCCACACGGGCCAAAAGCTCAATTATCTCAAAGGGCTTTACGATATAATCGTCAGCCCCCATCCGAAGCCCCTTTACCTTATCCGGCGTGGAGTTCTTCGCCGTTATAAATATCACCGGGATCTCCAGGGGCCTGATGTATTCCATCAGCTCGAAGCCGTCTATCCCCGGCAGCATGATGTCCAAAAGGATCAGGTCATAGCTCCTGTCCCCCGTCTCCAGAAGGTCTGCCGCCTCGTTCCCGTCATAAACGCAGACACACTGGTATCCCGCCGCCGTGAGGCTTATCTTTAAGAGGTCCGAGATAGCTTTCTCGTCCTCGACTATAAGTATCTTTATCATGATTTTTCTCCTTCATGAACATAATTAAGAGTAGTATAGCACAAACAGAACTGAATGTGAAAAAAAACGTGCCCCGAAAGGCACGTTTTTTATCGATCTAAATTCTATATCTATCTCTTTCGCATTGCGAATATAAAGCTCCCGAAGAATCCGATTATGATTCCGGGATAACCCGCGACGAGGCAGGTATAGCGGATCACCTCGAACATGGGCAATCCCATCCCCATACATACCGCCAGGCTCACGGCTGCGAAAGGCACCGTCCAGAACAGCGTCCACAGCGCTATAAATATGCGGCAGGGATACTCCCTGCGGATGCTAATATGATTCCACAAAATACGCATTTAAATTCCTCCGATCTCCAGCCATATGGCCATAAAGGCCAGCCCATCTCCAATGTACATGCATTCGCCAGTGCAGGCACGGCTCAGCATGTCCACAGTCCAGGGCTTTTATATTGATGTCATATTATGATGCTAAGGTCAAAAGGGATGATACCTACGGATTGCTACGTGCTACGCACTCTCGCAATCCTCAAAACATTCGGAATCCGCTCATTTTTTTGCAAAAATGGCTACTTC
>JAJPYU010000003.1 GCA_021204765.1 Clostridiales bacterium | reverse complement strand
AGAAATCCAGTACATACTGATACCTGCCGTGGGTACGGCTCCTGCCCGGCACCGCCAGTATCCAGTCCGGATGAGCCCGGTAGAGATTGGAGTCGGGATTCACCATCTCAGGCTCTATCCACAGGCCGAACATCATTCCCAGCTGCTCTATACGCTCCGCCAGGCCGGTAAGCCCGTGAGGCAGCAGCTCCAGGCAGGGTTCCCAGTCACCCAGCCCTGCCTTGTCATTCCGTCTGTCTCCGAACCAGCCATCGTCTAAGACAAAGAGCTCCACGCCGCACTCCTTTGCCTTTCTCGCCAGGGTCAGCAGCTTCTCCTCGTTGAAATCAAAATAATTGGCCTCCCAGCTGTTTATAAGGATGGGTCGCTCCCTGTCTCTCCAATATCCCCTGGCCAGGCGCTTTCCATAATAATAATGGAAAGTCCGGCTCATATCATTCATTCCGCGGTCGGTATATACCATCACCGCCTCAGGAGTCTGGAAGGACTTTCCGGGATAAAGCTTCCAGTCAAAGCAATCCGGATGGATACCCACCAGCATACGGGTGACCCCATAGGAGTCCACTTCTGCCTGGATCTGGAAATTCCCGCTGTAAATAAAAGAAAATCCTATGGCCTCGCCCTGGAACTCATCAGACTCAGGCCTCTTTAACACCACAAAGGGATTCTCCTGGCAGGAGGAATTGCCATACATGCTGCCCACAGACTGGATGCCGTTTTTGAGATACCTCTTTATGGGCTTCCTCTCCCTGGACCAGGCTCCGGAGAACTGCAGCCACTCATAGTCAGAATCAGGCAGATCGAGACAGAGGCTCATGGCTCTGGTCAGATGCACCGGCTCATCGCCCTCGTTTGTGAAATGCACGCTTCTGGCCAGCGGTCCCCTTCCCGAAAAAATACTGTAGGAGAGCTCCGCCTTTATCCCGGTCAGCTTATCCTTTAAAATAATGATAAGGGTATCCGCCTCGGACTCATCCTCCACATAAAGGGCGGGCAGCCAGTCAAGGCCCGGCTTTCCCTTAATGATCTTATATCCTTCATAGAAAAATTCGGAAATCCTGCTGCCGTCTGACTGCAGCACTTCCACGGCCGGCTGGCGGTAATCACCTTTCCCGTATACAGGGAATTCCCGCTTGATGCTGGACATAGTGTAGACCTTGTCGCTGTCGAAATAGCAGGAACTCATAGGCCGCTCCACCAGCTCCACCAGATAGGAGAAATCCTCCTTGTCATGGATGCGTCTGCCGCAGTAGAGCTGTCCCGGCGTCCCGGACTCCAGTATAGTCATAATGTAGCTCATGGAATCATTGTACAGATGAAAAGTCTTCGTAGTCTCGTGGAAAATGATGCCCATCCTTAAAATCCTCCCAAATACGCACAGCCATATGATACCGCATCAAAGTAGCGCGGTCAGATGCAGGCATCTGTTACGTAATCTTTCTCCCCGGTATCATCAAAATACAAGCTGCCGGCATGATGTTTTGCGCTGACAGCTTGTATTATAAACGTCATTACAATCTGCAGCACGAAATCCCGCAGCGTCAACAGATTGTATTATATCGGAATAATATTAATATGCAATACCCTATTTTTATAAATTTTCGATAGCTTTTTCAATCCTCATTCTTACCCTCTCAGGCCCCATGACCCGCATGATCTGCCAGAGGTCGGGAGTGTTGCGGCGGCCGGTGACTGCGACACGGATGGCGGTGCTCACATCACCCACATGCCCCGGCCAGGACTCCTTATCTTTTCTCCAGATCTTCACCTCCCGGGCATATCCCAGCCTCTCCGCCAAATCCTTCATCCGGTCAAACCACTGTACGGAATCGTCCTCCGGGTCGTAATACTCATCCATATATAAGGTAAGAAGTGCCTTAAGGGTCTCCTTATCGGAAATGACCTGATAGTCGTAAACCACATCTGTAAACTGCCCGTCATACATATAGGAAATATAATCCCGGACATCAGACCACTTGCCGATATCCTTTCTCTTTTTCTTAATCTCAGCGCCGCGCTCTATGCCCAGGACTTTCAGGGAATACTCCTTATCATCGAGCATTCCTTTTAAAATCCCATCATAGCGCTTCGCCCAGGCATAAGCGTCATCGTATACCTTCTGCGCTGAAAACGTCGCAATTACATTCTTTGAGACATCAATGAGCTTGTCCATGTCAAAAAGAGCTCCCTCGGTAGTACTCATTTTCTTAAAGGCAAAGGGGAAATCATAGAGAGCCGCATCCGGATTGCTCCGCCGCCACATCTCAAAGTCCGAGTTCGCTATGGTCATCAGATATTCCTTCACCGACTCGGCGGGAATTCCCTCCTTATGATAATATCCTACCGCTGCCTCCGGGTCCTTCCTCTTGCTGATCTTTCTCTTAAAAGTCACGGGCTCTCCGGTCTCATCGGTAATGACAACGCCGGACTCATCTGTCTTCACATCATTTTTCAGCATGGGCGCATAATGGCAATACTTCGGCGGCTTAAAGCCCAGAGCATGAAAAAGCTCCAGATGCAGCGGCACTGAAGGAAACCACTCGTTGGAACGGATTACATGGGTGACCCGCATCAGATGATCATCCACAGCATGGGCAAAATGATAGGTGGGCAGTCCGTCGCCCTTGATGATGACTATATCCATTATATTCTGGGGCATTTCCACCTTTCCCTTTACCAGATCTCTGTGAGTGATGCGTCCGTCCGGCTTTCCCATGGCCTTAAAGCGGATGACATACTTCTCGCCATTCCGGATGCGCTCCGCCGCCTCATCTGTCGGCAGATCCCTGTAAATAGCCCACTCGCCGTAGTAACCGATATTGTCGCAGCCGGCTTCTTCCTGCTTTTTACGGAGAGCCGCCAGGTCACCCTCTGTGGCAAAGCAGGGGTACGCCCTGTCATTTGCAATGAGGTACTTCGCGAAAGCCTCATATATCTCCCTTCGCTTAGTCTGCATATAGGGGCCATAGTCTCCCACGGAATCGGTCTCGCTTACCATGCCCTCATCAAAGACAATGTCGAAATCCCGCATGGAATCGATAATCCCCTGGACGCTGCCCTCTATCTTTCTTTTCTGGTCAGTGTCCTCTATGCGCAGGATCAGCACGCCCCCGGTCTGCTTTACCAGGGTGGTCTCCACTATGCACTGCTCCAGGGCCCCGATATGCACGAATCCCGTAGGGCTGGGGGCAAAGCGGGTCACCACCGCTCCCTCGGGCAAGTTCCTCTCAGGGTACTTTTCCTCATAATATGATATGTCCTTCGCAGCGGGGAAGATAAGCTCCGCCAGCTCCTGTCTGTTCATAACTCTCTCCTTATAAGACTTACGTGATCTCTAATACACCTTTTCAAATTCATCTACACCGTAAAACTTTTTCAGGCGGTCCAGTTCGCCCGGGTTCGTTATGACCCCGATCTCGGCCACCTCCCCGGTCTCCCTGTTCTTAAATCCTACTGTCTGTTCCCCGGTGCAGATGCTGCATCTGAGGAAAGGCTTCCAAACCGAGAGATCAAACTCCGGATACTCCGGCTCCTGTTTCTTCTTTTTCCCAAACATGATATATATGTCCCTTCCATATTATCCTAACAGCGCTAATATGGATGCCTTCGGCTGAGCTCCCACAGTCTG
>JAJPYU010000082.1 GCA_021204765.1 Clostridiales bacterium | reverse complement strand
ATCCGTTAAAAAAAGCCCGCACCGAGGTGCAGGCTATGTAAGAAAAAAGCAGCCTCGGAGAGACTGCATGAATTTTATATAAAAACGAATCTATTTGTTTTAAAGAACATCCGTCCTTGATAATATGAGTCACTGACTCAAAAAAGTTGACTGACGAGTTCCGAATAGCCTTGAAATGGGGCTGCGTCCGTCTACTCTTCCAGCGTCTCTATATAGGTCCAGCTCTCCCCCTGATTCTCCGACACGAATACCAGCCCCTCATCGGAAATGCTCTCATCCAGGGTCACCAGCACCGTCAGCTTGTCTCCGTCCCGCTCCGGCATCCAGGCACAGGTATAGTCATCCAGCGTATAGCCCCATTCCTCCTCCTGCGACGGAATGCTCGTCACCTCATCCATAGGCAGTATCACCCTCGTGAAGGTATCGCCGCCGTCCCAGGTGATATAGAGCCGGCCGGAAGTTCCGCCGGCGTTCCCCAGCCGGGCGATGCCCCAGTTTTCATCGTAGAAAGTCAGCCCCTTGATGACACCGCTGGCTCCATCGAAGGGATCGGTGTTGGTCACGATCCAGGTGCCGCCGTCTGTCGTTCTCTGCATATCGTAGGCCCGGCTTCCCGCCGCGGCGTCCGTCACCGTCGCCTTCCAGCCCAGCGTATCCGACAGAAAATAATACATGGTTCCGGCATCATCCGTATACCAGGATTCCTCCTCCTTCGCCTTCTCCAGGCTCTCCGCCGCGGCGTCCTCGCGGAGCTGATCGGACGTAGTATATACCGGATTCAGCAGCCAGGTTGCGGATTCCCCGTCACCTGACGAGAGGGTCACCGCATAGCCGGACGCTTCCCCTCCCGCGGAGAGGGTACTGTCCAGTTCCCACTGCTCCGCGTTCTCCCCCAGTACCAGGATATTCTTTGTCCCCGCCGAGAAAGTGCGCTTCCCGCTGTAGCTGATCTTATACTCCTGTTCCTCATTTTCATCATACTCCTTATTTTTGCCCTGCTCCTCATTTTCGTCCTGCTCTTCATTTTCATCCTGTTCCTGATCCTCGTCCTCTTCCGCCCAGGCTTCCACCTGCCCCTTCCAGTCCGCCAGGGCAAGGATCTCCTCCATCGGTTCCAGGAGATGGTCCTCTGTACAGGTGTCGTTGACGTTTCCGTCCAGCCACACGGACAGGGCGCCGTCCTCAGCAGGACTCACCAGGAAGCTTCTCTTCTCCGTCTTCTCGTCCATCCCGTACAGGAACGCGTACAGATCGGTGATGGTACCGTCTGCCGTAAAGGAAATGGTGAAGGTATCGGTGACATACAGTTCTTCCGGCAGCGACAGCGCTTCATCCAGATCAGTAAGGATTTCTTCCACGCCGTCCTCCATAAGGTTCGTGTGGGTCCACTCCACCGTTCGGTTTCTTTTCCATTCGTCAATCTTCCACGCCAGCTGTCCGTTATAGGGCTGAGCCGACCAGACGATCTTATAGCCGAAGAAGGCGGAGGCCCCCAGGAACAGGACCAGTTCGATCACCAGAGTGACTCGCCGGACAAGTCTGGCGGGTCGCTTTGTCTTCCGGATGCGGACAATGATCCAGAGAATGAGACAGAGAAGCAGCAGAACGGCCCCGGCGGCAATCAGGGGAAGACGTCTGCTGATGCCGCCGAACCGGCACAGCCGGCTGGTCTGCCAGATACAGAATATGTACAGAATCAGGATTACTTTACCGATATGGGCTCTGATAACTTTCATGATACTCTTATTTTAAGCCCCCGAACTTTTTCTTGTATTCAAAATTGATATTGTCGTCTCGTCTGGTTTCCCGCCATAATATTTATCCAGGACTTTTTTAAAGACATATATATCAGGAGATGTCGCCTGAAATAATGTCATACAGGAACGAAGCTTGAGATCATCCGGATAACCCATGATATCTTCTATATTCTGCTTTTCCAGACAAAGTAAAGCCTCGGATATTTCTATCAGATGGCTGCGAAGAGTTTCATTTTCCATGTACTCCTGAGCCTCTTCCAGATCAGCAATCCCATAATAATCAGACATGCCGGACATTCCCAGACCCTTCAACTGCGGAAAAATGTACCAGATCCAATGCCCTCTTTTTCGTCCGTTCTTAATCTCTGATAATGCAGTCTCATAGGAACCTTTTTGCGCCTTTATAAAACGATCCAGATTATACTTCTTCATTTTACTTTCTCCGTTTTTTCTTCTTTTTGATCCCCGTCATTATAACATTTGAAGCATACCCCATACAAGATAAAACGTGTATTTCCCTATGTAAAGCAGCCCGAAGGCTGCCCTTCCGATCAGAAATCAGCATCAGCATCAAACCGGTTCGTCATATCATCTGCTCCCCTTTTCTGCACTGTCGAGGTTTATTCCCTGCCGGCTGTTCCTGTCCCTTCAACTCGTCCCGGCACTCCCGGAGAGCCTCCAGAACGGATTTCTTCGGACTTTCCGCTGAGTCATGATTTGATTCATTCGGCAGTACGTTCTGTTCCGGATCCGGATGAAGTTCGTCCGCTTCAAGAGCGGTTGCCGTGATGTTGTAACATCCATTCGCCCTCATTTGCTGTATCTCCTCCTGCAGCTCATTATTCGATTTTTTTAAAGATTGAATTACAGGAAAAGTCCGTTTTATACTGTGCGTCATCTGAAGGGACGCTGACCAAACAACTTTTTAATTAGCAAGGTTTTTTGCGAAAAATTTCTCCGATTAGCTGGAGACCCGATTTGATTAGCAAAAACAGCCGTTTTTTTGCTAATAATTAGCTGCTAATTTAATTGTGTCAAAACAGTTCGTAAAGTGTCGGTTGCGCAAAATACCATTTATGTTTCGTGATTCTGAACCTGGCCTAATAAAAGCAACAACGCCGAAATTCCTTGAAAAATAAGGCTTTCGGCGTTGCCGGTACCGTCCCTGGGGGGATTCGAACCCTCGGCCTTTCGCTTAGGAGGCGAACGCTCTATCCGGCTGAGCTACAGAGACTGACGACTTACTTATTCTAATTATTCTAATCCATATTGTCAATGCTTTTTTCAATTTATCGTGCACACAGTAACACCTAATACCGAAAGTTCACAAACCCCTGCATCCAGATCCGCCCCTTAAAGCGCCGTCCCTCCGCAGGCTCTCCTACCAGATCCGCCTCATTTATGCAGATGTCAAATTCCAAACCATTGCTGCGCAGAGTCAGTACCCACAGCTTCTCCCCGGAGACAGTATTTCTCATCCTGTAAGCACTGAGGATTTCCCCGAGGACTGTATACTGGTCGGCTTCCACACCGTAGGGGATGATGCTGCTCTCTACTATCGTAAGCACATCCTCCTTTGCAGCTCTTCGGGTAATGTCCGCATAGGTATCCATTTCACTTAAAGTGAGATTCTCCATGGCTGACTGATCCCCGTCACGAGCCTGCATCATCAGGTTCATACGCTCCTCAGCGGACTTCTGCTTTACCGCTGCCAGCTTCTCACTATGCATAGTGGGCAGTAGTATCATTCCGCTTTCCGCCAATCCGGAGATCACCGTATTCCCTGTTGCCATGAGCTCGCGTTCGAAACGAAGCTCCCGGAACACGTCGGCAACATTATTTATATAAAATATCAGGGGAATTCCCAGCTTGAGCTCATCACAGAACCCATAGAAC
>JAJPYU010000026.1 GCA_021204765.1 Clostridiales bacterium | reverse complement strand
ACTGGCAGTTCTGCCGTGAGCTTAAAAATAACGGCTTAAATGTCCTGGGCATAGGCGACCAGCCATATGATGAGCTGACCTGGGAGCAGAAGGGCAGCCTCACCGAGTATTATAAGGTAAATTCCCTGGAAAATTATGATGAGGTATACCGGGCCGTGGCTTTCTTTTCCTTTAAATACGGGCGTATTGATTTCATCGAGTCCAACAACGAGTACTGGCTTGAGCAGGATGCCATGCTGCGGACGGATTTTAATATCCGATCCGGTTTCACTGTGGACGACCTGCCCCGCATCAAGTATAAGTCGAAGATGAAGGAGTACTATGAGAAAGCCGGAGTCCCTGTGGCCCGCTATCACATGGTGGATACTGTGGAAGGATGCAGGGCTTTCACAGGCAAGGTGGGCTATCCAGTCATAGTGAAGCCGGATAATGGCGTGGGAGCCTCCCACACCTACAAGCTGGAAAATGATGAGGACCTGGCTGCTTTCTTCGATGAGAAGGAGCCGGAGGTGGACTATATCATGGAGGAGTTCATACATGCGGTGATCAATTCCTATGATGCCATCTTTGACTCAAAGGGCGAACCTATCTTTGAAGCCGGCAACTGCACCCCTATCTCCATCATGGACAGTGTGAATTACGGCGACGACGCCATCTTCTACATAGTAAAAGAGCTGGCTGACGATACGAGAAAGTACGGCCGCGCCACGGCTAAAGCTTTCGGGGTAAAGAGCCGTTTCGTACATTTCGAATTCTTCCGTCTCCTCTCCGATCACGAGGGAATAGGCAAAAAGGGAGAGCTCATGGCCCTGGAGGTGAACATGCGCCCTTGCGGAGGCTTCACTCCTGAGATGATGAACTACGCACGTGATACCGACGTCTACAAGATCTGGGCCGACATGGTGGCCTTTGACCACACTGACAAGGAGATCGGAGGGTATCACTACTGCGGCTACGCAGGCCTGCGCGATTACAAGGATTACGTCATGTCCCATGAAGACATTATGAAGAAATACGGGAAGAACATCCGCATGACGACCCGCCTGGCCAAAGCGCTTTCCGCCGCCATGGGGGATCTTGTCTATCTGGCGACCTTCGATACTAAGGAAGAGCTCGACGCCTTCTTTAAAGATCTCCTGGAGACTAAACAGATCTGAAGCATCCGCGTGAAAATGAGCTTGTCGAAAAGCAGGGAATAAAGAGCGTGAGCGCCTTATGAACAGGAGGAGGTATACTCTGAAAGAATTATCTTTCATGGATATATGTGCCGCCAAATGAAAGGCGGTGGAATGGAGATTTTTATGAAGACGCAGTGGTGGCACAACAAGGTTGCCTATCAGGTGTACCCCAAAAGTTTTTATGACAGCAACGGCGACGGAATCGGAGACATCCCGGGCATTATTGAGAAGCTGGATTACCTGGCTGACCTGGGGATCGGCATACTATGGATATCCCCGGTCTACGCCTCTCCTCTGGCTGACGAGGGCTATGACATTTCCGATTATTACGCAATCGATCCCCGCTTCGGCACCATGGATGATATGGACCGCCTTATCGCCGAGGCGAAAAAAAGAGGCATTTCCATACTCATGGATCTGGTGGTGAACCACTGCTCTGATGAACACGAGTGGTTTAAGGCGGCGATGAGGGATCCCAATGGGAAATACGGCCGATATTTCTATCTGGAAGATGCGGACAGGGGCCTGCCCTGCAATCTGCGCTCATATTTCGGCGGCACTATGTGGGAGCCCCTGCCGGGGACGGATAAGATTTATCTCCATTCTTTCCATAAGAAGCAGCCGGATCTCAACTGGGAGAATCCCGGGCTGCGCCGGGACATATATAAGATGATCAACTGGTGGCTGGACAGGGGCCTGGGCGGCTTTCGCATCGATGCCATCATGAACATTAAGAAAGCGCTGCCTTTTAAGGATTACCCCGCAGACCGGGATGATGGCCTGTGCTTTGTCGGGAAGATGATAGATGAGGCTGAGGGTATAGGCGAATTCCTTGGCGAGATGCGGGATAACTGCTTTGCCCCTCACGGATCATTTACCGTGGGGGAGGTATTCAATATCCGGGATGATGAGAAAGAGGAATTCATAGGTGAGGATGGATATTTTTCCTCCATGTTTGATTTTGCCGCGCATATTTTCGGACAGAGCCGGAATGGCTGGTATGATGCCGATGATATCACTCCCGAAGATTATAAGAGAGTCACTTTTGCAGCCCAGGAGAATTTCGGACAGCATTGTTTTCCCGCAAATATCATAGAGAATCACGATCAGCCACGGGGCGCCAGCCGCTATCTGCCGGAGGACGGAAGGAATCCTGCGGGAAAGAAGATGCTGGCCACTGTATTAATGATGCTCCACGGCATACCTTTCATCTATCAGGGACAGGAGATCGGCATGGAGAATGTGCCTTTCGATTCCATGGACCAGGTGGACGATGTCTCCAGCTTTGCCGAGTATCAGACAGCTCTGGATGCCGGCTGCAGCGAAAAAGAGGCTCTGGCGGCAGTGGCAAAGTACTCCCGGGACAATGCCCGCACACCCATGCAGTGGACAGGGGGAGAGAATGCCGGCTTCACAGACGGGTCGCCCTGGCTGCGGGTAAATCCAAATTTTACAGAGATAAATGTGGCGGAAGAGCGGGATGATCCCGACTCAGTATTAAACTGGTACAGGAAGCTCATCGCCCTGCGCACCGATCCGACCTGGGGTGACACAGTGGTCTATGGGGAGATGATCCCTTATCTGCCGGGACAGAAAGATCTCATGGCTTTTTTCAGAAAGGGTGAGGGGCGTACCCTGCTGGTATTGGCGAACTTTCAGGGGGAGCGCCAGCCTGTCGTACTGCCGGACGGGCTTTGCCATGTGGTCCTGAACACGGAGCGGGAGCTTAATATCATTGACGGGGAAGCTCAGCTTGGCGGATATCAGGCGGTTATCCTTTCCGTGGGAGATTGCCCCGGGCTTTGATCTTTAACCGGGAACATGAAATGATGCAATATTTTATCGGAGCATATTGATATGGACAGAGAGCGTTTGGAGAGACAATTGAGTTTTTCCCTGGAAGTGGACAAAGAGAAGCTTATCGGGCGGCAGAATTACGTCGCGGATGGGAGCAGGAAGGAGAATGACGCAGAGCACGCCTGGCATCTGGCGGTGATGGTCATGCTCCTGGCGGAGTACGCCAACGAGCCCATAGACGTGCTGCACACCGTGAAGATGGTGCTGCTCCACGATGTGGTGGAGATAGACGCCGGGGATACCTACGCCTACGATGAGAAGGGTAAAAAAACCCAGGAATCAAGGGAGATGGCGGCGGCAGAGCGGATATACGGCCTGCTTCCGGCGGATCAGGGGGAGGAGCTCTATAATCTTTGGAGAGAGTTCGAGGAGCAGAAGACCCCCGAGGCCCGCTTTGCCAGGACTATGGACAATCTACAGCCCATGATGCTAAACGACGCCTCTGATGGGAAGTCCTGGCTGGAACACGGCGTCCGCTTAGAGCAGATCCTGGGGCGCAATGAGAATACTGCCCGTGGCTCAGAAGCCCTGTGGGAGTACGCACGGGAGAACTGGCTTATGCCAAACGTGGAGGGCGGGAAGATCCGCGGATGATACATTACTTACTATTATATAGGGCGCTCATGTGAAAACGAGT
>JAJPYU010000114.1 GCA_021204765.1 Clostridiales bacterium | reverse complement strand
AAAATATGCACTCTGGAAACCCCGTTTCTCACAGCATCAATGCAGTTGTTAAGCTTCGGCAGCATGCCTCCGGTCACGTATCCGCTGCCAAGAAGCTGCTCCGCCTCGGAAACTGTCATCTCAGAAATGAGAGTTGAGGGGTCGTCCGAATCTCTTCTCACTCCCTCGATGTCTGTCAAAAATGCCAGCTTCTCCGCTTTCACTGCCCCGGCAATGGCACAGGCCGCATCATCGGCATTGATATTGTATGTGTTATACTCATCATCCAGGCCAATAGGACACACAATGGGAAGGAAATCCTTTTCCAGCAGGTCAAAGAGTATCTTCGGATCCACATCGGTGATCTCACCCACATAGCCTATATCCTGTCCCTCCGGATATTTCTTTTTTACCTTCAGGAGTCCGCCGTCCTTGCCGCTGATGCTGACAGCTCTCACACCCAGGCTTTCCACCATGGAAACCAGGGATTTGCCTACCCTGCCCAGAACCATTTCGGCAATCTCCATGGTCTGTCCGTCTGTCTTCCTAAGGCCGCCGACGAATTCCGGTGTGATACCGGACATTTCCACCCACCTGCTGATCTCCTTTCCGCCGCCATGGACAATGATGGGCTTAAAGCCAACCAGCTTTAGTAAGGTTACGTCCTTTATGACTGATTTTTTGAGATCCTCGTCCAGCATGGCGCTGCCGCCGTATTTGACGACAATGATCCTCCTGTTAAATCTCTGTATGTAGGGGAGGGCTTCGATCAGCACCTCCGCCTTGGCCTTCAATTCCTCGATATGACGATCCGGCATATACACATTCTTCCTTTCTGTTTTGTAATCTTAAGCGACGGGCAGCCAAAGTGCAGTTCGGACACCGCCGGGTTCATTGGTATAACCTTACTTCCTTCTATGTACTTACGTACGTGATGTGTTCTTACGACCTGTAGTCCGCATTTATATGCACATACTCGTAAGTCAGATCGCAGCCCCAGGCTCTGGCTTCACTCTCTCCCTCTCCCATATCCGCCACCACTGTGACCTCGGGCTCGGAGAGTATCTTCGTGGCCTCCTCCTCGGAAAAGTCGAGAGCCTTCCCCTCAGCGAAAATGTCAATATGTCCGGCCGCACTCTCGAAACAGAGCTTCACCTTATCAGGATCAAAATCCACACCCGAGTATCCCATGGCGCAGAGCACCCTGCCGAAATTCGCGTCATGGCCGAATATCGTGGCCTTGGTGAGGTTGGAGCAGATGATGGACTTGGCGAGTATCTTCGCTTTCTCCCCGGACTCGGCATTTATCACATGAGCCTCCAAAAGGGCTGTGGCACCCTCGCCATCGCCGGCTATCATCTTCGCCAACGTCTCATTCACCATGTGCAGTGCCTCACAGAAAATCTCATAATCCCCGTTCTTCTCATCTATAACCGGGTTCCCCGCCAGGCCGTTGGCCAGAAGCAGCACAGTATCATTTGTAGAAGTATCACCGTCCACGGAGATCATATTATAAGTGTCAATTATATCTGTACTCAGCGCCTCCTTGAGCAGCCTTCCATCTATATTGATATCAGTCGTGAGAAATGCCAGCATGGTGCACATATTGGGGTGGATCATACCTGAGCCCTTGCACATGCCGCCTAAGACAACAGTCTTTCCGCCTATCTCAAAGCTCACTGCCGCTTCCTTTTCGTGGGTGTCGGTGGTAAGGATCGCTCCCGCCGCGGCGTGCCCAGCCTTACAACTCTCATCCAGAGCCGGGATCATCTCTTCGATTCCGCTTCTGATCTTTTCCATGGGAAGGCCTTTGCCTATGATGCCCGTGGATGCCACCAGCACCTGTTCCGCCGGTATACCCGTCACATCTTCTATAATGCCTGCCGTCTGACGGCAGCAATCCATGCCCTCCTTACCGGTACAGGCATTGGCTATGCCGGAATTTATCACCACCGCCTGTGCCATGCCTCTGCCTGTGACTTCCCTGTCCCATATCACCGGTGCGGCCTTCACCACATTCGATGTAAAAGTCCCCGCCGCTTTACAGGACACTTCACTTACTATCATCGCCATATCCGGCTTTCCGGCTGACTTGATCCCCGCAGCTGTGTGCGCTGCCTTAAACCCATGTGCGGACGTAACGCCGCCGCAGATCTTACTTATCATTTCCTTCGCCTCTCCCTGTTTCTGCATGTATCAGCAAAATCATCATCTGTCCCTATAACGAAAAGAAGACTTTAAATGCTTGAATACAGGCTGAATATTTATACGTATATTCGGACATTTTATGCAACTATCCTTATAAAACGCAACTACTATGATATCACAATCCGAAAATTATTCAAGTATAATTTTTATGTGGATTTTTATAGTGCTTTATGTTCTCTCCCAATGCACCTCCATCACATTTTCCTTTAGTGCGGATTCTCTTATAAAATGAATTTTTATACTTAAATTATGTATATTATTTTTCTTGCATCAGAGAAAAATATATTGTATAATTCTGAGCGATAAGGGTGTCATATGTAATTATCCAACTCATATCAACATGAAAATGGAATTATAAATTAATGGCACATACACAAACCAATCAATATTTTTTACAGAAAGGACATACCATCATGAAAGAAAAAGTGATACTCGCCTATTCCGGCGGCCTTGACACCACGGCCATCATTCCCTGGCTTAAGGAGAATTACGATTACGAGGTCATCTGTGTCTGCGTGGACGTGGGACAGGAAGATGAGCTGGATGGTCTCGAAGAGAGAGCCAAATACTGCGGGGCTTCCAAATTGTACATCGAGGACATAGTCGATGAGTTCTGTGATGACTACATCGTGCCCTGCGTCCAGGCCGGAGCCGTATATGAGAATAAATACCTGCTGGGCACGTCCATGGCCCGTCCCGGTATCGCCAGGAAGCTGGTGGAGATCGCCAGGAAGGAAGGTGCCACCGCTATCTGCCACGGAGCTACCGGAAAGGGAAATGACCAGATCCGCTTTGAGCTGGGCATCAAGGCCCTGGCCCCGGATATAAAGATCATCGCCGCCTGGCGTGACGACAAGTGGACTCTCGACTCCCGTGAATCAGAGATCGAGTACTGTAAGCAGCACGGCATCGACCTGCCTTTCTCCGCAGACCAGAGCTACAGCCGTGACAGGAATCTCTGGCACATTAGCCACGAAGGGCTGGAGCTGGAGGATCCCGCCAACGAGCCCAATTATGAGCATCTGCTGGTCCTGGGTGTCTCCCCTGAGAAGGCTCCCCACGAGGGTGAGTACGTGACCATGACCTTTGAGAAAGGCGTTCCCAAGTCCGTGAACGGTAAGGAAATGAAGGTCTCCGACATCATCCGCGAGCTTAACCGCCTCGGCGGCAAACACGGCATCGGCATCGTGGATATCGTTGAGAACCGTGTGGTGGGCATGAAGTCCAGAGGCGTCTACGAGACCCCCGGCGGCACCATCCTCATGGAAGCTCACCAGCAGCTTGAGGAACTGGTCCTTGACCGCGCTACCATGGACACAAAAAAAGACATGGGAAACCTTATGGCGCAGATCGCATACGAGGGCAAGTGGTTCACCCCTCTCCGGGAGGCTGTACAGGCTTTCGTGGAGTCCACTCAGCAGTACGTAACCGGAGAGGTGAAGTTCAAGCTCTACAAAGGGAATATAATCAAGGCCGGAACCACCTCACCCTACTCCCTGTACAGTGA
>JAJPYU010000027.1 GCA_021204765.1 Clostridiales bacterium | reverse complement strand
TTTATATTATCTATTGCAATATACCAAATCCTCCTGTATAATGCCTGTTTGTACAGCATATTGCACGAAAGAATCCCTATTTTTGTTTCTTAGATTAGACATATTTAACAAAATCGACGGATATCTTTCATAGTTAAAAAAGAAGGAGGAACATTATGATGTTTAAAAATGTCACATTAATCGGGGGCGGCGTATTGGGCAGTCAAATAGCTTATCAGACAGCATTTCGCGGATTCAACGTCACAACATATGTCAGAAGCGAGGCTTCCATTGAACGATCTCTGCCCAAGCTGGCCCGGGTTCACAATATTTATGCCGCTCAGATTCAGGCAGCCCGGGAAGGCGGCGCAGCTCTCGGACACGGCATTTTCACTCAGAGAGGAGATGAATCTCCCGATTTTGACGCACTCAGCGCGGCTGCCGAAAGCGCCTATGAGAATTTTAGATACTCGACCGATCTGGCTGAAGCCGTGCGCGACGCGGATCTGGTTATTGAGGCTCTCTCTGAGAATTTGCAGGAAAAACGGGATTTTTATGAAAAAATGAGGAATCTGCTCCCCGAAAAGACAATCATCGCTACGAACTCTTCTACTCTGCTGCCGAGCATGCTCGCCGATGCGACCGGCCGGCCGGAAAAGTTCCTTGCGCTTCACTTTGCGAACAATATCTGGGTCAGCAATACTGCGGAAATCATGGGCCATACCGCGACTTCACAAAATGTATACGATGAAGTATCCGCTTTTGCCGAAGCGATCAACATGGTCCCGATCAAACTCAAAAAAGAAAAATCAGGGTACCTGCTCAATTCCCTGCTCGTGCCATTCCTAACCGCCGCCCAGGCACTTCTGGTGGACGGGATTGCCGATGTGGAAACAATCGATAAGGTATGGCTGCTCGCGAACGAAACACCGCACGGGCCGTTCCAGGTACTGGATATCGTCGGGATTACAACCGCATATAATATCGTGGCGAACTCCCCTGATGCCGGAAATCCGGAATCTCTGTCAGCCAGAATCGCCAAAATGTTAAAAGAAGACTTTATTGACAAGGGAAAACTCGGCATCAGTTCCGGCGAGGGATTTTATAAATACAAATAAAAAGTTCCGGGGACGGTGGTGCCTGCTCCATCGTCCCCTTATGTCTGCTTTCAACTCAAACTATACACATAAATATTTATCGTCTCAAATTTCAATATCGGAAAAAACAATGGAGAAATCACCTCGATAATCCAGTCAGGGGCGCCATCGCATCCCCTGTCATCCAGCTTCTTCGGATCGCAGATAACGGATATATCAGGCTCCACATAAGTATAGTCATCCGCAAAAAGCCTGACAGCAAAAGGTGCCGGGTATACTTCGCAGAGACCATCACCGGAATCGATATAATTCCCGATAGTTTTGCTGAAATACTGAACAAACTTCTGGTGTCTCCTGTTTGGAATTGCCAGATCATAAATCCTCCCGTCGATCAACTCCGCTCTCTGTCCATCCGGCAGAGCATATATATCATCAATTGTATATGGTCTTTCCTGTGCTAAATCCATAGTCACGACCCCTTTCTTCTGATAGCCGTATTCTAACACAGGAAAAAGCTCTGCTACAATCACATTTTCCCAAAATTTATTGATCGTTCCTGCGCCGGTATTACCTTTCACTTCCGCACCAGGCACCCCGCTGCCGGTGCGGGAAGAAATTAAGTCAAAGCGGCAATATCATTCTCTTTGTCGATGGCTCCCAGTTCAGGCTTCATGCAGATGACTGCCCCTTTCCCGCGGGAAACAGATGCCCGGTCCAACAGAGAAAACACCCGTGTTTGCGGTTAAAATCACAAACACGGGTCCGGTATCGTTGTAACGCTGTACTTCACTCCATGATAATGTGTTTTACTTCTGCCCATAATAGGCGTTTGCCCCATGTTTGCGGTAGTAATGCTTATCCTGCAACTCCTGGGGTGCCGGTTTGTTTTGGGGATTGATCCATTCGCAGCGGGCAGCCATCTTCGCCACTTCCTCCAATACAACCGCATTGTGCACCGCCTCCATGGCGTCTTTTCCCCAGGTAAAAGGCCCATGATTCTTGCAGAGCACTGCAGGGACAGCCTCGTAGTCTATGCCCCCGGCCTCAAACTCATCTGCGATAAGAATGCCTGTATTTCTCTCATAGGCCTCTTCTATCTCCTGTGCAGTAAGATTGCGGACACAGGGCACCTCTCCATAGATATAATCCGCGTGTGTCGTGCCAAAGCTGGGAATATTCCGTCCGGCCTGTGCCCAGCTGGTTGCCCATGGTGAATGGGTATGCACGATGCCGCCAATCTTCGGGAAGCGGTTGTAGAGCACCGTGTGGGTGGGCGTATCGGATGATGGGTTGTATCTTCCCTCCACTTTCTCGCCGGCCAGGTTGACCACCACCATATCCTCCGGAGTGAGCAGATCATAATCCACTCCACTGGGTTTTATGACAAACAGTCCTGCCTCCCGGTCAATGCCGCTGACATTGCCCCAGGTAAAAGTGACCAGTCTGTATTTCGGCAGAAGCATATTAGCCTCATATACCTGTTTTTTTAATTCCTCTAACATAATTATCTCCTGACTAAATTCTTTCAAAGATCATATTGTAATTTTAAAATCTGCCTGCTTTGCATGAACATGATGTTGGGATCAAATGGTTGTAACTGGATGCCAGCATCAGTCACAGCCCTATCTGTCCCTGGTATCATAAACATCTACAGGCACTCAAATATTCGTTCCACACACTTCTCGTCAATGATCAGCGTATCCAGAAATCCTCCTTTTAATGCACCCAGCACGGCTTCCGCCTTCTGCTCTCCGTGGGCCACACAGATTGCGTTTTTGCAGTTTTTTATATCATCCAGGCTGATTCCGACCATGCGTTTTACGATCCTGGTCTCCAGCTCGTTTCCGTTAATGTCGTAGAAGTGGCCTCCGATATGTCCCACGGCGCCTTTTCTCTCCAGATTCTCCAGTGCATTCTGCGTCAGAAAATTTTCCCAGGATTTAAAGATGATGGAACCGACACTGGTGACAATGCAGTCGGCTTTCCCTGCCAGCTCCAGCACCTTTTTTATATTTTCCTCCCGGATCAGCTGATTCCTCAGCTTCTCATCTTTCACAAAAAGCGGCGCATAGACATAGTGGTATTTCCCACCGTATGCCGAGGCCAGATCCTTTGCCAGATCCATGGCATCCCTCTCCGGGCTGTTCACATTAGCGGCTCCCATTATGGGGACTACCGTGATGGGGATATTTTTGCTGTTGTTGGCGCTTATGTTTTTGATAATGCGGTAGAGAGTGTTTCCCCAGGAAATCCCCACTACCATACCTGGCTTCACTATGGCATCCAGATAATAAGAAGCAGCCTCCGCCAACTTCGGAAAACCATTCTCATCATCTGACTCTTTCTGTGCGATAACCCGGACTTCTGAGAGGGAAAATGTACTCTTCAGCCTCTGCTCCAGATCCAGATTGCGCTCCCAGGGCTCCCTGATATATATCTCCACTATTCCCAGCTCCCGGGCCTCCTTCAACAGCCTTGATACCTTGGATCTGGAAATATAGAGACGGTCCGCGATCTGATTCTGCGTCATCTCCGAGTTATAATACAGATTTGAGACCAGTGCCAGCATATTCCACTTCTCCTGCACTGTCATTGATTCGTAGCTTTTTATCTCTCCCAT